>DATKAT010000113.1:0-11938 GCA_035514675.1 Acidobacteriota bacterium
CAGCTCAGGGAGTCGGACGAGCCCTTGGATGTCGAGGCGGACTTTGACGACGCCCGACTCGGAATCAAAAATCATATAATGAGTTTGCGCGGGCCGGTTCGCAGCCGGATCCAGGTTCGGCTCTCCGGGCCTCAAGTCCACGTTCGCGGTCAGATTCAGGGGCGTCTGGGGGTGGTGTGCGTCCGTTGTTTGCAAGCGATGGAGCACGAGGTGCGAAAGCGGTTCCAGGTCGAATACTGGCCGGACCCGGAAGTGTCCGAAGACGAAGAGATCAAGCTGAGCTATCAGGATCTGGAGATCGGGTTCTATCGAAACGACCGATTGGATCTCTCGGCGGTCGTTTCCGAGCAGATCGTATTCGAAGTGCCCATGAAGCCGGTTTGTCGGGCTGACTGCAAAGGTCTATGCGACCAATGCGGGGCGGATCTCAACCAGGGTAACTGCGGTTGTGAAAAGCAGAAGGCCGACCCGCGACTGGCCGTTCTCAAAGAGCTGAAGGACAAGATGACGAATTAACGCGCCTTATCGGCGCCAGGTCGCTGCGATGCGGCGGCGCTTCGGCGATGGCCTCCGCGGTCGGAGGCCGACGCCCGCTCTGCCGGACGCCGGTCGGGATCGGCGGCGGACCGGGGCGGCCTGCTGAAGAAACGGCGCCCGCAGTCGGGTCCAACGCAGGCGAGTTATCGAAGGAGAAAAGATGCCGAATCCAAAGCGGAGACATTCGAAATCAAGACGGGGCAAGAGAAGGGCGCACGACGCTCTGACGCCTCCGAATCTTTCCACCTGCAGCCAGTGCGGGACGCCCGTCATGCCGCACCGGGTCTGTTCGAACTGCGGCTATTACAAGGGCCGTAAAGTGATCGAGGTCGAAGAACTGTAAGTGGAAGACGGAAACGGAGGGCTTTCGACCGCAGTTCCGATGTTGGAGTGCGAGCCCTGATGCAGGCGTTCGTTTTCCCCGGCCAGGGTTCGCAGTATCCCGGGATGGGCAGGGATCTGGCAGCCAGGTGGCCGGAGGCGCGGGAGGCCTTTGAGGCGGCTGACGATGCGCTAGGGTTTGCCTTGAGCCGCCTCTGCTTCGAAGGGCCCGAGTCCGAGCTTCTTTTGACGGAGAATACGCAGCCCGCCATTCTGACCGTCAGCGTCGCGGCGTATCGGGTGCTGGAGAAAAGAGGAAGCGCGCCCGATATGGTTGCGGGTCACAGTTTGGGAGAGTATTCGGCGCTGGTGGCGGCGGGGGGGCTGAGATTCGAGGACGCGGTTCTGCTGGTGAAATCAAGGGGGCGGTTCATGCAGGAGGCGGCGCCGGTCGGATCCGGAGCGATGGCGGCCGTAATCGGGCTGGACTTGCGACAGGTCGAGGCAATCTGTCGGGAGGCGTCCGAAGAAGGGGTCGTGGCGCCCGCCAATATCAATTCGCCGACCCAGATCGTCATTTCCGGGCATGCGCCGGCAGTGGAGCGCGCCTGCGGCCTCGCCCTCGAACGCTCCGCGCGCATGGCAGTACGGCTGCCCGTTAGCGCTCCCTTTCATTCCGAACTGATGAAGCCGGCCGAAATCCAGTTGGAAGAGCGACTCAGGGAAACCCCCTTCAAGGATTTGAGGATTCCCCTGTATGCGAACGTGACCGCGCAGTCGGTGTCCGGCGCCGAGGAAGCCAGACTCTGCCTGATCCGCCAGATGTCGCGCCCCGTGCGGTGGTCCGAGTCGGTGCAGAATATGATTCGGGACGGAGCCGAGTCCTTCTTGGAAGTCGGACCCGGCAGGGTTCTGTCCGGTCTGATTCGCAAGATCGATCCCGCTGTGCGGGCGTCGAATTTTGAGAAACCGGAGCAGGTGGACGCCTGATGTTCGAACTGGACGGACAGTCGGCGCTGGTGACCGGAGCGTCCCGCGGAATCGGACGGAGCATTGCGGAAGCCCTTGCGGAAGCGGGCGCTCATGTTATTCTGGCGGCCCGCAGTCAGGAGGCCGTTCGCTCTTTGGCCGAGGATCTGCGAAAGCGAGGGTGGAGTGCTGAAGGCGTTGAGATCGATGTGGGCGACCCTAACAGCGTCCGAACCGCCTTAAGAGAGCTGTTCGATCGGTTGCATCGCGTGGAGATCGTTGTCAACAATGCTGGAATCGCTCGCGACGCACTGCTGGTTCGAATGAAGGACGAAGACTGGGACGACGTGCTGCGGACAAACCTGAGCGGCGTGTTTTACGTGAGTCGCGAAGCGGTGTCGCGGATGCTGAGGCAGCGATACGGTCGGGTGATCAACATCGCTTCGGTCGTCGCCATGATGGGCAATCCGGGTCAGGCCAACTACGTCGCGAGCAAAGCCGGCATCGTCGGATTCACAAAGGCGCTGGCGCGCGAAGTGTCGTCTCGGAACATCACCGTCAACGCGGTAGCACCCGGCTTTATCGAGACCGATATGACCGCGCGATTGAGTCCGCGGCAGCGGGAAGAGATGCAAAGGTCCATCCCCTTGGGACGGATCGGACAACCCGGCGAGATCGCTTGCGCAGTGCGGTTTCTAGCCTCGAAAGAGGCTGGATATATCACAGGCCATGTGCTAAATATTAACGGCGGAATGTACATGTAGAAAGGCTAAGGAGAGGGAGGATCTTATGGCGTCAGTTGACGAAAAGGTGAAGTCGATTATTGTGGATCAGTTAGGCGTGAGCGAGGCGGACGTGTCTGGGGACGCGCATTTCGTAGATGACCTGGGCGCCGACTCTTTGGATACGGTTGAGCTGGTGATGAAATTCGAGGAGGACTTCGATATCGAGATTCCCGACGAAGACGCGGAAAAAATCCAGACCGTTCAGGATGCTATAGACTATATCAGCGCTCATAAGAGCTGACGAGAGCAGGTATTTTTTTGAAACGACGAGTCGTAGTGACCGGAATCGGCCTGGTCTCAGCGGTTGGCAATGACACCCGCTCCACCTGGGAAGGGATTCTGGAAGGGCGCAGCGGAATCGGAAAGATCACGCGCTTTGATCCCAGCAATTTCTCGACCCGCATCGCCGGGGAAGTGAAGGATTTCGACCCGCTTCAGTTCGTCGATGCTAAGAACGCGCGAAAGATGGACCGGTTCATCCTGTTTGCCCTGGCTGCCAGCAGCCAGGCTGTGGCCGATTCGGGACTGGTCATCGATGACGCGAACCGAAACCGCGTCGGAGTCTATATCGGCTCGGGCATCGGCGGATTTGAAACGATCGAGCGGGAGCATCAGAGGTTTTTAAAGAACGGGCCTCGCAGGATATCGCCGTTCTTCATTCCGGCCAGCATCATCAATCTTGCGTCCGGCCAGGTCTCCATCCATTTCGGAGCGGCGGGGCCCAACTCCGCCACCTGCACGGCCTGTGCGGCCAGCGGTCACGCCATCGGCGACTCGTTTAAGATCATACAGCGGGGGGATGCTGACGCCATGATCGCCGGGGGCTCGGAGGCCGCCATCACGCCGATGGGAGTCGGAGGGTTCGCCGCCATGCGGGCGCTCTCGACTCGAAACGACGAGCCGGAGCGAGCCAGCCGCCCCTTCGATCGAGATCGGGACGGATTCGTCGTCGGAGAAGGGGCGGGCATACTCATCCTGGAGGAGCTGGAAGGCGCTCGCCGGCGGGGCGCCCGCATTCTGGCCGAACTGGTGGGTTACGGAATGAGCGGAGACGCCTTCCATATGACCCTGCCTCCTGAGGACGGATCCGGAGCCTGCCGAGTCATGCGGGCGGCCTTGGACGACGCTGGAATCGAACCCGGCCGTATCGACTACATCAACGCGCATGGAACCAGCACTCCTCCGAACGATCGGACGGAGACGCTGGCTATCAAAAAGCTGTTTGCCGATCACGCCTTTCGCCTTGCGGTTAGCTCCACAAAATCGATGACCGGGCACTTGTTGGGCGCCGCAGGAGGCTTGGAGGGCGCTTTGTCGGTGCTGGCCGTGCACCACCAGGTGCTGCCCCCGACGATCAATCTGGATAATCCCGATCCCGAATGCGATCTCGACTACGTGCCGAACCGGGCCCGGCCGGGCAAAATCGATTTCGCTCTCTCCAACTCCTTTGGATTTGGAGGGACCAACGCCGCTTTGGTGTTTCAGCGCTTTCAGGACGATTAGAATTTCGAGCGCCGCGCCGAATAGACAGGCGGAATGAAGGATTATGCTATACTCGATCTCCATGGCAGGCAGGTCATTCCCTCCGACAGACGTTTCTAGCTGTTAGTTTCGAATCCAGAGCGGCGCGATATTCGCGGGGAGCCGTATAGGGGGGGAGTTTCTATGGCGGAAAAGTCGAAATCGAAATTCAGTCGGCGCAATTTCCTGGCCAGAAGATTCGTGGGACTCGGTCAGATCCGGAAGGGACTGCCTTCCGGCCTGACGTTCCTGCATCTCGTGGTAGGGATGGGAATGGCCGTCGCGATCACCGTTATCCTGATCGAGTTCCAGTTCCAGAGCATCCCCAACTACCAGGTCGGCGACATCGCCGACCGCACCATTGAAGCCAGCGAAGACTTCACCGTTCGCGACGAGGAAGCGACGGAGGAAAAACGTCTGGAGGCTGCCGCCGCTCAGCCTGCCGTTTTCCGATTTGACTTTCGAGTCAACACCCGCATTCGGAGGGAGGTGACGACGGCTTTCAGCGCCGGCCGGGAGGCCGTCGAGAGAAAGCGCGAAGAGCTGGCTCTGAATGCGGGCGCTGCGCTTCCGCTCCAGGCCCGCTCCGAAATCCTGGGCGAACTGGAGAGTCTGCTGCCCCGGCACACGCCGCGCCACGTGCTGGAAGTCTGTCTGCGCCATTCCTTTTCCGAGGAGCTGGAGGCGCAGCTGCTGCATATCCTGACTGAAGCGATGAAGTTTCCGCCGGGCGTGGTTTTCAGCCGCGATAACCTGTTCCGCTTTCAGGATCGGGGAATCGTGCTGGTCAGCGGCCTGACAGGGAAAGAGGACGACCTGACGGATTGGACCAAGATTCGGGACTTGAATCAAGCCCAGGAAATCGTCCGCCAGAACGAATTCGAGCTGACATCGGTGGGCCCGGACGAAAGGAAGGTCCTGATCGCCTATCTGGAACAGCTGGTGGGTCCCAACATCGATTTCGACGAATCCCTGACCCTTCACAGAGAGCAGCGCGCGATGGAGGAAATCGACGCCGTCGTCACGCAGATTAAAAAGGGCAAGACCATCGTTCGGGTGGGGGACGAGATTACCGACAGTCGGCTCGATCAGCTGAATGCCTTGCGGCAGTTGCAGCGCGGGGGGAGTGCGCTCGGCCAGGCCTCGGGAATCTTTTTGATCGTGGCCTTCTTTCTGACCACGCTGTGGATCTACTTTGAAATCCGCTACCAGGATCGCGAAAAGGCGAAGAACCATTACCTGCTGCTGCTGTTGGTGACCACGATCGGACTGCTGGCGGTCAAGCTTTTCGCCGGCCTTGCCCAGACCATCGCCATGACCCTGAGAACGCCGGCGCTTCAGGATCCGAGTCATTTTTACCTGTACGCTCCGGTCGGGTTCGGGGCGATTCTGGTCATCCTGCTTGTAGGAATCGACCTGGCCCTTTTGTTTTCAATGGTGTTCGCCGTTTTCGCCGCCTTGATGACCGGCGACCTCGCCGTTTTCGTGTACACGCTGACCGGCTCGCTGGCGGGCATCTACGCTTTGGGCCAATATCGGGAACGCTCGGCCGTCGTGCGGGCCGGATTGATCATCGGCGGCGTCTCGGTGCTGGTGGCGTTCGCCCTGCAGCTTTATTCCGGCGAGCATAGCTTTTCCTGGTCGGTCTTCCTGGTTCGCAGCGCCGGCGGCCTCGCCAGCGGCCTGTTGGCGGCCATGCTGGCCTCCGTCCTCCTGCCGCTTTTGGAATCCATGTTCGGCGTCACCACCGACATCCGACTCCTGGAGCTGTCCAACCTCAACAGCCCGATCTTGCGGAGACTGGCCGTCGAGGCGCCTGGGACGTACCACCACAGCATTATCGTCGGAACTCTGGCGGAAGCCGGCGCCGAAGCCATTCTTTCCAATACGCTGCTGGTTCGGGTCGCGGCTTATTATCACGACATCGGAAAGCTGAAGCACCCGGAATATTATGTGGAGAATCAGACCTACTGCGGAAACAAGCACGAAGCGCTTTCTCCCACGATGTCCAGCCTGATCCTGGCCAGCCACGTCAAAGACGGGCTGGCCATCGCGCAAGAGATCAAGCTTGCTCCCAAGGTGGCGGCCATGATTCCCCAGCACCACGGCACCCGGCTGATGACGTTTTTTTATCAGAAGGCCAAGGACGCCGGCAACGAAAAGAACGGCGAGGTCAAGGAAGAGGACTTCCGTTATCCCGGGCCCAAGCCGCAGAGCAAGGAAGCGGCGATTCTGATGCTGGCCGATCAGGTGGAGGCGGCCGCCCGGACCCTTCAGGACCCGACTCAAGGCCAGATCCGAAGTTTGATCAAACGGCTCATCCAATCGACCATTCAGGACGGACAGTTTGAGGAATGCGACATTTCAATGAAGGAACTCAGTCAGGTTGCGCAGGCGTTCGAACGCGTCCTGACGGGCATGTACCACCACAGAATTGAGTACCCCGGTTTTGATTTCAACAGACAGGTTGACGAAAAGCATCCGGCGCATCAACGTATTCAATAGACAGAGGGCTCACCCGGTGGAGACCGGGGCGCTGCGCGGATTTCTGCAGCGCCTGGCGGATCGACTCAACGCGCCGGCCGGATTTTCAGTCGTCCTGATATCCGATCGAGCCATGCGACAATACCAGTCCCGATTCTCCGACAATGACGAGCCGACCGACGTTCTCTCTTTTCCCTCCGAAGAAAGCGGCGAGGAGGAACCGTACCTGGGAGACATTCTGATATCGGTCGATACCGCGGCACGACAGACGGACGGCGGGCTGGAAGCGGAAGTTCAAGCGCTTTCCCTTCACGGGCTCCTTCACCTGATGGGATACGATCACCAGGTCGACGACGGCGAGATGG
Organism: Acidobacteriota bacterium; assembly: GCA_035514675.1. Classification (GTDB taxonomy): domain Bacteria; phylum Acidobacteriota; class UBA6911; order RPQK01; family JAPXNP01; genus DATKAT01. The sequence continues at coordinate 6,983 of DATKAT010000113.1, forward strand.
AGCGCCTTGAAAGGGAACTGCGAAAGGAATTCGAACTAAGGTGAACGGTCCGACTGAAATCGGAATCGCCAGTCTCATCCTGCTCTTGCTCGTGTTCCTTCTGTCCATTGTGGAAAGCTCCATCACGCGACTTTCCCGTTTGTCATTGAAGGTTTTAGCCGAGAAGGAGACCGACCCTCGGCTGGCGCTTCTGGAAGAGATCGCCCGGGATCGGAGGCATTTTCTGCTGCCGGTGCAATTTGGAATTCAGCTCCTCTTGATCGCGCTGACCGTGTTGCTGTTTCTGTTCTTCGCCTCCCCTCCGGGAGCGCTGACGCCGGCGCTGTTGACTCTTGCGGCCATGTTCCCGGTCATTTTCCTGTTTCGACAGCTGCTGCCGAGGTTGATCACCGAACGCAATCCCGAAGGAATCCTGCGTAAGTCGATCCCGATTTTTTCGGGGGGCTACCGCATTCTCCGATGGTTCAGCTTTCCCATATTCGCAGCGGTTCGAGCCTTTTCAAACAACCGAAACGGAGAGGCGGAGAATGGGGCCGACGAAGAGACGACCGAAGAGGAGATTCAGGCGTATCTGGGCGTTGGCGAAGAGGAAGGGATCTTCGAGGGGACCGAGAGCGCGTTGATTCAATCGGCGCTTTTGTTCGGGAGCACGCTGGTTCGCGAGATCATGACGCCTCGCTCCGAAATGGTGGCCATTGATTCGGGCGCCACGATCGGCGAACTGAAGGACTTGATGGTGTCCAGCAAGCATTCCAGAATCCCCGTGTTTCGGGAGCAAATCGACCAGATCCAGGGGATCGTCTACGTTCGAAACCTGTTGGGAAAACTGACGCCGGATAAGGAGACCGAGTCGATCGCTCCGTTGGTCAACGATGCGCTGCTGGTGCCGGAAACCAAGAAGTTGGCCCCTCTGTTGAAGGAAATGCAGGAGAGCGCGGAGCATATGGCGATCGTCATCAACGAATTCGGCGCCGTGGCGGGGTTGGTGACCATTGAGGACGTGCTGGAGGAAATCGTCGGGGAGATTCATGACGAAGACGAACTGCGAAAGGTCGACATTTTCTACGAAGGCGATCACTGTTACGTCGTTCGCGGCAGCGTCGAGATCGATGACCTCGAAGAGGTGCTGAACGTAAAACTGGAAGAGCGGGACGTGGCGACCGTTTCAGGGTACCTCGTCGATATTCTCGGGCGTGTGCCGCACCCCGGCGAGTCGATCTCGCTGGAGCCGTTTGCAGCCGAGATCCTGAGCTCCGATCGGAAGAGGATCCACACCATCAGGGTCCGCATGGCGAACCGTGAGCCCGAACCGCTGCAAGAGTCCCAGCCGCTGGCTCGACGGGAGGGATAGCCCAAGCCCTTGCAACTCACGCTCTCTCGGGATGAGATGTTTATGAAGCGGGCGCTGCGCCTGGCCCGAAAGGGACGGGGGCTGGTCAGCCCGAATCCCATGGTTGGCGCGGTCGTCGTGCGAAACGGCCGAGTCGTCGGAGAGGGCTTTCATCGCTACGACCAGGTCGATCATGCCGAGGCGATCGCGCTGCGGTGGGCGGGCGAACTGGCCCGGGGAGCCACCCTGTACGTGACGCTGGAGCCCTGCAGCCACCAGGGGCGCACCCCGCCCTGCGTCGAGGCCACGCTTCAGGCCGGAATTACCAGAGTCGTCGTGGGTTGCGCGGACCCGAATCCCCGGGTCGGCGGGGCCGGGATCGAGAGGCTTCGTACCGGCGGAGTTTCCGTGGAAGTGGGAACCTGTCGCGCGGACGCCCTGCGGTTGAACGAAGTCTTCTTCCATTTCGTCCAGACCGCTAAGCCATTCATGCTGCTGAAGCTGGCGCTCACGCTGGACGGCCGGATCGCCGCTCCGAACCGAACTTCGCGCTGGATTACGGGAGAAAGCGCCCGCCGGCTGGTTCAGCGGACTCGATTCGAGTGCGACGCGGTTCTGATCGGGTCCGGCACCCTGTTGGCCGACGACCCCGATCTGAGCGTGCGGTCGAGACGGAACAAAAGCATCCGCAAAGTCATCCTGGATTCTCGGCTGCGAACCCCTCCCCAGGCCAGAATCTTTCAATCAGGCGATCCCGTGACCATCTTTCACGCTCCGGAAGCCGCTCCAGACCGAGTGGAATCGCTGCGTCGGAAGGTCGCCGACCTGATCGAGGTCGAAAGGGAGGAGGCGGGACTCCGCTGGGACCGGATTCTGGATGAATTGGCGTCCCGCGGCGTCACCAGCGTCCTGGCGGAGGGCGGGGCGCAGGTGGCGGCCAGTCTGGTCGAAAAAGGACTCCCGAACCGATATCATCTGTACTACGGACCGAAACTGGTGGGCTCCAATGGCGTCGCTTCCTTCGGGCCGCTTTCGGTGGACTCCATGGAAGACGCCGCCCCGCTGGTCATCGAACGAATCCGTCGGTTGGGCCCCGATCTGTTGATCGACGCCGTTCCTGGCGGAGGGGCTCGCCCGGATCTTGCACGCTGATCCTGCGGCGTCGGATAGCGGCGTGGACGCAAGGCCCGCGCAGGCGTACTCGTGCATTACGTCGAGCAGGCCGAGGAGCGGCAACGCAGTAGACGCCCGGCTCTCCGACGCCGCAGTAGGAGACGTGTGAGAAATGCGGATTAGGACTTTGAGGAAGAGTCGACCCAGCCGTACGTGCGCTCGACGGCTTTCTGCCAGCCGGCGTAGGCGGCTTCTCGGCGATCCTCGCTCCAGTCGGGATCCCACTGACGGTCCGCCTTCCAGTTTCCGGTCAGATCATCCAGCCCCTTCCAGTAGCCAACGGCCAAGCCAGCGGCATATGCGGCCCCCAGGGAGGTTGTTTCCAGGATTTTCGGTCGCACCACGGTCACTCCCAAGATGTCCGCCTGCAACTGCATCAGCGTGTCGTTGACCGTGGCGCCGCCGTCGACGCGAATGACTTCCAGGGCGAGGCCGGAGTCCTTGCGCATGGCCGTTAGCACGTCCCGGGTCTGGTAACAGATCGACTCCAGAGTGGCGCGGGCCAGATGGCCCCGATTGGCGTAGCGGGAAAGGCCGACGATGGCGCCTCGGGCGTCGCTGCGCCAATAAGGAGCGAACAGCCCGGAAAACGCCGGCACAAAGTAGACATCTCCATTGTCCCGAACCGTGTTGGCCAATTCCTCCACTTCATGGGCCGCTGAAATGAGGCCCAGCTGGTCTCGCAGCCATTGCACGGCCGAGCCGGTCACGGCGATGGAGCCTTCCAGCGCGTAGGCCGGGGGGCGGTCGGACAACTGATAGGCCACGGTGGTCAGCAGCCCCGCTCGTGAGAAAATCGCCTCCGGGCCCGTATTGAGCAGCATGAAATTGCCTGTCCCGTAAGTGTTCTTGACTTCCCCGGGAGAAAAGCATACCTGTCCGACGGTGGCGGCTTGCTGGTCTCCCAGATCGCCGCAGAGGGGAACTTCAACGCTCTCCAGGCGCAGCATGCCGTACCCTTCCGGATCCGAGGAAGGTCGAATCTCGGGCAGCATCCCGCGGGGGATTCCGAACAGATTCAGGAGCTCCTCGTCCCAGTCCAGAGTATGCAGGTCCATCAGCATGGTTCGGCTGGCGTTGGTGACGTCGGTGACGTGGGAGCCCCCCTTCGGACCTCCGGTCAGGTTCCAGATCAGCCAGGCGTCGATGTTTCCAAACAGAGCCTCGCCGGCCGAGGCGGCCTTTTTCAGCTCCGGATCGTTCTCCAGGAGCCATTGAACCTTGCCCGCCGAAAAATAAGTGGCAGGCGGCAGTCCCGCTCTTTCCCGTATCAGAGACCCCTTTCCGGATTCCTCCAGGCGAGAGACGATTCGATCCGAACGCGTGTCTTGCCAGACGACGGCGTTGGCCCAGGGTTGACCGGTCTTGGGATTCCACACGACCGTTGTTTCGCGCTGGTTGGCAACGCCTATAGCCCTGAGGCGGTCGGCCGGCAATCCGGCCTTTTTCAGCGCGCGTGCGATCACAGCCTTCGTGTTCTCCAGAATCTCCATCGGATCGTGCTCAACCCAGCCGGGACGCGGCAGAATCTGCTCGTGCTCCATCTGATCCCTCGCGATTTCGTTGCCTTCCCGATCGAAGGCCATAAAACGCGTGCTGGTCGTTCCTTGATCGATTGCGCCTATGAATTCGGACATGGAATCTCCTTAGGTTTCGAGTTCGTCGGTTGCGTGAAGCCGTCAGAAGCCGATCCAAAGATAGCAGATGGCGCCCAGAACGCCTCCGGTCAGGGGGCCCAGAATCGGAACCCAGGAATACGACCAGTCCGACGAACCCTTGCCCGGAATGGGCAGCAGGGCGTGGGCCAAGCGGGGACCAAGATCTCTCGCCGGATTGATGGCGTAGCCGGTGGGTCCCCCTAGCGACAGGCCGATGGAGAGGACCAGCAGGCCGACCAGCAGAGGCTGCAGGCCGTGACTGAATACTACGGTCAGGTCCAGGTCTCCGGGAGAGATCAGCATCTGGGCGTTGTCGCCGATCGCCAGAACTCCGAACACCAGCATGGCCGTGCCGATCGTCTCGGTCACAAAGTTGGCGGAATGATTTCGAATCGCGGGAGAGGTGCAGAATACCGCCAGTTTCTTTGCGGAGTCTTCGGTTGCCCGCCAATGCGGTCGGTAGGCGATCCAGACCAGCGCCGCTCCGGCAAACGCCCCTGCCAGCTGGGCCAGCACGTAGCCGGGGACCAGCGCCCAGGGAAATGCGCCGATGGACGCCAGCCCGACGGAAACCGCCGGATTGATGTGAGCGCCGCTGATGCGGCCGACTGCATACACGGCCATAGCCACGGCCAGTCCCCAACCCGTCGCAATGACGATCCATCCGGCGTTTTCGCCTTTGGACCGCTTCAACAAAACGTTGGCTACCACTCCGTCGCCAAGCAGAACCAGAACCATCGTGCCCACAAACTCAGCTGCATAAATCTGCATCCGCGCCACTCCTCTCTCAGTTCT
>DATKAT010000114.1:0-7294 GCA_035514675.1 Acidobacteriota bacterium
TCCGTGACGCGTTCCCAGAGCCCGGCAGAAATGGTGAATGACTCGCACCTTCAGGTCGGCCGTCCGCTTGCCGCCCGGAATTTCCGCAAGAAGCTTAAAGGCGAGCGTCAACAGGCCGTTTCCGGCCAGGATGGCGATTCCCTCGCCGAATTTCCTGTGACAGGTCGGCATGCCCCGTCGCAGATCGTCGTTATCCATGGCAGGCAGGTCGTCGTGAATCAGGGAGTACGAATGAACCAACTCGAGCGCGCAGCCCAAGTAGATCATTCGGCTGAAGTCGCCCTGCAGGGCCTCGCCGGTGGCTAGCGCCAGAATCGGCCGCAGCCGCTTTCCGCCAGCAAAAACGCTGTATCGCATGGCCTGATGGATGGAAGTTGGATAGACGTCCTCCTTGGGCAGAAACTCGGCCAGATAGCCGTCAACGGTGCTCTTTTTTTCCTCCAACTGCCGTTGAAACGCCACGGCAGGCCTCGCGATCGCTTTCAATTTTTCTTCTCGTCTCCCTTCAGCTCAAAAGGCGCTTCTTCCATCTCGCCCGAACTCTTCTTCAGCAGGATCTCAACCTTCCGCTCGGCCTCGTCGAGACGCTCGGAGCAGAATTTGGAAAGCCGGACCCCCTCCTCGAAAAGCTCCAGAGACCTTTCCAGCGGGAGTTCTCCCTTCTCCAGTTCCGCAACGATTTCTTCCAGACGCTTCAGCGCCTGCTCAAAGTCCTTCAGCTCCATCGTCTTCCCGCCTGGCTCGAAACTCGCCACGGGCCACCCGAACCGATATTATCTCATTGCGGGCGACCTGCGCGGGATCGCGGACGATTTGTCCCGCGCCTCGGGTCACAATTGAATACCCGCGCTCCAATACCCGCTCGGGGGAAAAAGCGGTCAATTGGTCCAGCCGCGACTGCAGCTGTATGCGGATCTTTTTCAGACAAGCGTCAATCTGTCGCTTCAGGTCGCGGGTCACTCGCAGGGTCTCCTGTTTGCGCGGCGTCACCAGCAGTTGGATCGCCTGCATCATCCTGGCTTCCAGCTCGTCCAGCCGCTGGCTGTAAAGCTTGAGGCGACTGTCGGCGCCGACAAAGGCGCGGCTGGCTGCCAGTCTGTGGAGCTGCTGCCTCTTGCGGTGCAGAACGACCTGAAACGCATGAGCCGCTCGCCGCCTCTGCGCATCCACCTGGCGGATCAGCTCCTCCCGCTTGGCCGACACGATTTCGGCGGCAGCAGAAGGAGTCGGCGCCCGAAAATCCGCCACGAAGTCCGAAATCGTGTAGTCGATCTCGTGACCGACGGCCGATATGACCGGAATGCGCGACTCGAAAATCGCCCTCCCCACCGACTCTTCGTTAAACGCCCAGAGATCCTCCAGCGAGCCGCCGCCGCGACCGACGATCATCACATCGATGTCGTCCCTGGAATTCAGGTACTGGATGCCCTCCACGATTTCCCGTTTGGCCCCGTCGCCCTGAACCCGGGCCGGATAGATCAGCACGTTGACGCGGTCGTTGCGTCGCTGCAAGACCCGCAGGATGTCTTGAATGGCCGCGCCGCTCGGAGAAGTGACGATGCCGATTTTGTACGGAAGCAACGGCAGCGCGCGCTTGCGTTTCGGGTCAAACAGCCCCTCCTCGTGAAGTCGGGCCTTCAGTTTTTCAAAGGCCGCCTGCAACGCTCCGGCACCCATCGGTTCGAGATGCTCGACGACCAGTTGGAGCTGCCCGCGCGGGGGATAGACCGAGAGCGAACCTCGAGCCAGCACGTCCATTCCGTCGGCTGGGTCGAACTTCAAGAGTCGATTCCGCATTCGAAAGCACACGGCGTTCAACTGCGACGCGTCGTCCTTCAGCGTAAAGTAGAGATGCCCCGACGGCGGCCGCCGAAGATTCGAGATCTCGCCCTGAATCCAGATTTCGCGGAAGCGAACCTCCAGCTCGGTCTTCACGTCTCCGACGAGTTCTGAAACCGAAAAGACTTTTCGATCTTCAGGCCACTGCAGCTTCTGTTGCTCCATCACGACAAATCGGGAAGCCAAAAGAGTAACATAACGGATTGGTGCTGGTTGGTGCTGGGTGCTTGGTGCTGAGTGCTGAGTGCTTGGTGCTGCAACCTCAAGCTCTGAACTTGGAACTTTGAACTCGGAACTTTGAACTCCAACTCCCTGAAAGTCGACGAAGCAAACATGAACGACATCCTGGTTCTTGGCGCGGGTCGGGTCGGTTCGGCGATTGTGCGGGATCTGGCCCAAGATTTCGCCGTGACGGCAGCCGATGCGGATGCCGATTCGCTGAAGCGTCTTGAATCGCTTTGCGCAGCGGAGACCGAGTTGCTGGATCTGAGAAATGAGTCGGAGTTCCGAACCCTGGTGGGCCGGCACGATTTGATCATAGGAGCCTTGCCCGGCCATCTCGGATTTCAGAGCCTGCGCGTCGTACTGGAGGAGCGCAAGCCGACCGTCGACATATCCTTCTTCGAAGAGGATCCGTTCCGTTTGGACGAGCTGGCCCGCTCCAACAACGTGACGGCCGTAGTCGACTGCGGCGTGGCGCCGGGGTTGTGCAACATCCTGCTGGCCGACGCCGGCCGGCAGATTGAGGTCGAAAAATACAGGTGTCTAGTCGGAGGATTGCCCGTAAAAAGGCCGTGGCCGTTCGAGTACAAGGCGCCGTTTTCCCCCATCGACGTCATTGAGGAATACCTCCGTCCGGCCCGTCAGGTCGTCAACGGCGAGATCGAGATTCGACCGGCCCTTTCAGACGTCGAGGAAGTCGACTTTCCCGAGGTCGGGGTCTTGGAAGCTTTTACCACCGACGGGCTTCGCACTCTTTTGAAGACGACTCGGACGCCCTTTATGCAGGAAAAGACTCTCCGTTACCCGGGCCATGCCGAGTTGATGCGGGTGCTGCGGGAAGCGGGTTTCTTCTCCAAAGACCCACTCGACGTCGGGGGAAATTCCATTCGGCCCATCGACCTGACGTCGCGTTTGCTTTTTCCTCTCTGGCAGCTTGGCGACGACGAGGAGGAGTTCACGGTCATGCTGGTCGAAATGGAAGGGTTGCGCGACGGGGAGAGAAGCCGCCTGCGCTACCTTCTCTACGATCGATTCGACCCGAACACCCGGATCTCTTCAATGGCCCGAACGACCGGTTACACCTGCTGCGCCGTGGCGCGCTTGATCGCAAATGGTCGATTCTCAAGGAAAGGAATCTGCCCTCCCGAGTATGTGGGAAGGGAAGAGGGCTGTTTCCGGGAAGTCATCCAATTCCTTGAATCGAGAGGCGTCAGCCTTCGGAAAGACACTGGATGAACGAACGGTTCCAGGAGGATTCGCTCTGGATGCGTTTCTTGAAATCCTCAAACGGCGCGGGAAGAGGTTCGTCAGACAGCGTCCCATTCAGGATCTTTGCCAGTCTGACTGCGGCTTCCACGATCCGCCTGGCCGCAATCGGCCGCCCCCTTTCCAGGTACTCGGCCCCCAGCGCAACGGATGCGCCGTTTGTCCGGTCGCCGGACGGGCGCAGGCAGGGATTGAAATCGGAGTAGCCGTCCTCGCAGGCGCCGCGGAAACAGGGGCAAGCGTCTCGAGCAGTGTGACAGCGATAGACCTCGTCCAACAGCGCGTGCGATTCGAGCGCCCACTCCCGCGGTCCGGAATCCTCCATACGCTTGAGCTCATTCGGGGCGAATCGGGTCAGCATAGCGAACAGTTCGGAGCGGTTTCTCCCGAACGAACGAATGACCCCGGAGTCCCAGACGGAGTGAAGGTTGGAGGCACGCCCCTGCCACTCCACGCGGACCCGGTTTCCTCCTCGATCGCAGGCATAGCCCGCGTGCAGCGGCTGGTGAATGTCTGCAATCAGGTGCACGAGAAATCGGAGGGCCGTCGCCCGCTCCGTTCGCGGCGCGCCTGAATCGGCCAGCCTCTCCTGGAAGAAAACGATCGCTCCCAACAAGTCTGCGGCTTCAGGGCTCGGCCAGTCGGTCTCATCTTGCGGAACCGTCGTGTGGTGGAAGGGGTCCGCGCACTTCCAGCGGGGTTCCGGGCGGATCCGGTCGGCCCACGTGCCGGCCTGGGCCAGGCTCTCCGATTCCAGAAGCCGATCGACTGTCAGCCGGGTTTCCGAGTTCAGCCTGCCCGACGCAATCTCTCCCACCAGCCGATGTCCGAACGGCCCCCAGGCCCCGGCTTTCGGAGTCAGGCAAATGAGAACCGGCAAAAGCCATAGTTGCCGCTTTAAGCGAAACATGCGTCCTTCCTTCGGGCAGAAGAAGAAAATGGAAGTCGTTCTACTTGCTGGGCCCAAAATGCCGGAAACGATGCAAAGTGCCGGCCGCTCCGACCTCCATTGTCAGTCGTCTGCCCATCGCCGCAATCCGATCCTGTACAGTTTGCCAGAAAATTCGGGTAACTTGCCTGAACGGAGTCTGCCAGCGCTGCCAGCGATATCTGGACTGGCACGATCGTTTTCTCAAGGACGAAAAAGAATCCGCCGAAACAGGAAGCAATTGAGAAGGTGAGGTACGGTAGCGAAAGAGACAGAAAGCCCTTGCATCAATGTTAAAATTTTAACATAATAAGCGCTTTGGAGGAAGCCCGACATGTCGAAACTGAGATTGATCTGGATACTGACATTTTCGATGGGGATTTGCGCGTACCCGCTGGCGGAATCGGAATCGACAAACCGCGAAGTCATCCTGCCGCTCATCCTTTCGGGACCCGGGGGCGGAGGAGAGGATTTTCAGACGACGTTGAACGTTCTGAATGGGTCCGGCGCGTCAGTCGAGGCGACGCTGGAAGCGTTCAGCGATTCGGGTGAGGAAATCACAGCCGACTTTTTCTGCTCTGGAACCGGCGATCGCTTTCACGGCTTCGGAAAGCTCGCCATTCCCGCAGAAGGAAGCGTTCGTTTCGCGTCGAGAGTCACGGACCGACTGGTGTCCGGATGGGTCCGCATCTCCTGGAACGGCTCGGCCGGCGTTCAAGCGTCAGTGGAAGTTTCCGGCGTCAGGAACTCGAGCCGGGAATGTTCGGAGTCGATCGGGCATCGCTCTTCATCCGACATTCTTTCCAGCCCCATCTTTCCCGGACAGCCGCTCGGCGCATCGTTTCGGTCCTCCTTTTCTCAGACCGATTTTCGACGCACCGCTTTCAGCTTCGTCAATCCGGACGCTTCCCGACCGGTCGCGGTGCGGGTGGCGGTCTTCGATTCCGACGGTCGGCAAGTCGCCGCCTGCAAAGGCGAGATCGAAGTGCCCGCCAACGGCCGGGTCGGACGTTTCCTGCACGAATTAGTTTCCGTCGAGGAAGGGGGCCTCTGCACGAATTGTCCTCCGTGCGTCGCCCTTCCGTCTCACGGGTCCGTTCAGATCGAAGCGGATGGTCTCGTTTCCGTCGGCGCCGTAATCGTTCTGCTTCCCGACGTCAAACTGATGCATTCTCCCGTCGAAGTCGTAAGATAGGCCGGCTTTTAGTGCTAGGTGCTGGGCGCCGGGTGCTGGGCGCCCCCTGATTCTCGACTCCTTGAAAGTTCAATTCAAGTTGTTGCTGTCGCCGACTTCCCTTCCGCGACCATTCTTTCAGGACGCTGCGGTAAACTGATTCCATCATGAAATGGTTGATTTCGCTCAGTCTGTTGGTCCTGTTGACGGGCGCATCCAAGGCGTCGGATCTTTCGTTTTTCGTTGGCTGGAACTCGCCCGCCGATCTCAAAGGCCAGGCTGGCGAAACCTTCGATCTGAAGGGAGCGGCGGTATACGGCCTACGCTATGAGAAGGATTTCATGATGCTTTTAGGGTTTGAGCACAATTTGACGTTTAACGGCAAGCTGCTCTCGCTGGAGGACGGTCCGCATGAAAGCGGCTTTCACTATGCCACGAATTTCGTGCTCAACCTGCCGGTGGCGGAGGAAGTCGTGCCGAATGTGGCGCTCGGTCTGGGATTTTACAGGCGATCGGGAGATTCGTTTCCCGACGCCGGTGTGGGATTTCTTACCAACTGGGGAATTGGCGTCAAATTTCGGCGATTGGCGGGACCGGCCGGGCTTCGAGTCGACTTAAGACGGATCAAGTTTCGAGGAGTGGAGCGCGAAAGCGTGGTCTCCAGCGAGGCCTCCGCCGGTCTCCTTTTTACATTCTGATTTGGAAGGCGCCACAGGCCACGATGATCCTGAAATGGGGGAGGAAGCCAAAATGAGGAGCCGCGTCGGACTATTGGTCGCCGCCGGAGCGTTGCACCTGAGCGGTTCGCTTCTGGGAGCCGAAATCATGGATCGGGTGAAATTCGGGTTTGCGGAAAATGAAGGAGTGCGCATTCACTACGCCGAGCTGGGCAAGGGGCCGCTGGTCGTTTTCATCCACGGGTTTCCAGACTTCTGGTACGGATGGAGGCGGCAGATGGAGGCTCTTTCCGACCAGTATCGAGTCGTGGCTGTCGACTTGCGCGGCTACAATCTGAGCGATCGGCCGAAAGGCGTCGAGAATTACGCCATGCGGCACTTGATGGCCGACATTGCCGCCGTGATCCGGCATGCGGGTGAGGAAAAAGCGGTGGTTGTCGGTCATGACTGGGGCGGAGCGGTCGCCTGGTCGTTGGCGATGGTTCAGCCCGAACTGGTGGAGCGATTGGTCATCTGCAATCTTCCCCATCCGCTGGGCCTGATGAGAGAGCTTGCAACGAACGAACAGCAGCGGGCGAACAGTCAATACGCTCGAGAGTTTCAAGAAGAAGGCGCCCACCTGCGGTTGTCGGCCGAGGAATTGAGCGCATGGGTGCAGGATCCGAATGCGCGCCCTCGATTTGTGGAGGCGTTTCGCAGGTCCGATTTCGAGGCGATGCTGAACTACTACAAGGCCAACTATCCCAGACCTCCGTACCGCATGCCGAAGGTCGATTTCCCTCCGGTTCGAATCCCGACGCTGGTGATCCACGGGCTGCAGGACCAATACCTGCTCCCCGGGGCGCTTAACGACACCTGGAAATGGGTCGACGCCGAATTGACGATCGTAACGATCCCCGATGCCGGCCATTTCGTTCAGCAGGACGCCGCCGAACTGGTCAGCTCCACAATCAGGCGCTGGTTGATTCGGGGGTCAGGAAGCGGAGGTCCGACGCCGTAGCCGACTGGAAGAATCCGGCAGTCGAACTGCGACTCGGCCTGGGAATCCCCCGTATGCGAGCCCGCATTTCTCGCGCGGCTCCTGCTGCAGTGCCGGCCGACTGTCGACGGATTTCCGACTCAGGACGCTTACGCCTTGCCGGCTGACCGCAGATCCCTGTTGCACGACGCATCAGGACTTTGACCACG
>DATKAT010000115.1:0-3525 GCA_035514675.1 Acidobacteriota bacterium
ACTCCCTTTTTCGTGGGCTTCCATTCCCCTTCGTCATCTTCGTAGTAGATCCGAATGTCGGCGTATTGTTTGCCTTTGAACTCGCTGACGCTGAACAGGATCTTTTCGTTGAAGCTCTTTTCCATCTCGGCTACCACATCAGGCATGGAAACTCCTTTCGCTGGTTCAATGAAAGCTCTTGCCAACACGGGATAAAATTGACGCCTCGCAGCGGCCTGCGCTGTGCTGGAGAGGCGAAATCGCAGACTCCGCTTACGCCTTCGGCTCCCAGTTCAGATGCTCCGGATGGTCGCATCCGGGAAACTCCGCCAGATAGGAATTGCCTTTGTATTCGAGTTCCTGAATCAGCCCGATTTCCGAGGTGTAGTAGGCAAATACGGTCCGACTCTTGATCACTTGGAAGAAGTCCCGTCCGATCTCGTCCTCCATCGTCCGGTTGTCCGGAGAAGAAAGGATCGTCAACAGAGCGGTCTGCTGCTGCTCGCCGGCCTCTACAAAGTTCGTGCCGAACAGCTCTTCGCTCCGGCGATCGATCCAGCGCAGGCCGCGCAAAAACGATCGCTGCGCGTCCGGCGTCTCCGTGCTGAGGATGAAGTCGATGAACTGGTTGCATTTGGCGGCCCGGGCGCCGGGCGTGTCGGTCTCCGGAACGATCAGTTCGGAAAGGGTTGCAACGGTTTCATTCTGATGACTGTCGAAAAATTTCGGAGCCCATTCCTCGGTAAGGCTCTCAACGGGAACCCGAGGGTGCGTGTGCGCGTTGCTGGCAAACAGGCCCTCCGGCCCCAAGTGGCTTAAGACAGGCACTACGGTCATCATTCCAAACTGCTTCAACGCCGACCGGCGATCGATCTTCTGGCTTGTCATTTCGCATCCTATCTTAGGGGGACGAGGGGAGCCGGGTCAATAGGTTGGAAGCAGGATTCAAGATTCAAGATTGAAGGGTTCAGGTTTTCGCTTCCAAGTTTTCGGCCCAGGTTTCGGATCAGAGACCCTGAAAGGAAACGCCGCCCATTCCTCCGGCTGGCAGAAACAGCGCGATTGTCGGAGCGACGCGCGCGCCTCGGGCGCGTCGCTCGGCGGCAGACCGGCGGCCTGAACCGTCGAAGCGGCGCCTGGAAGCGCACCCGTCAACGGCCCCCGAAACGGGGCCCGTCGCTCCGACATCCGGCGATCGCACCGTTTCCCTTCCGGAAACGCCGACGTCGCAGCAGGACCCGGGCGCGAAATGCGGGCTAGGATTCGACACTTGACATTCCCCTGCCTGCCGTTCTTCACTTAACGACATGGGCGCGACCGTTAAGGTGGGCTTGGTGCAGATGAGCTGCTCGGAAGATCCCGAGCGGAATATGGAAACGGCCGTCGGCGGCATTCGGGCGGCCGCGTCGAAAGGGGCTCAGGTCGTCTGCCTGCAGGAGCTCTTCCGTTCTCAATACTTCTGTCAGACTGAAGACGTTTCCAGGTTCGACCTGGCCGAGCCGATTCCAGGGCCAAGCACAGAAAGACTGGCCGCGCTGAGCAAGGAGCTCGAAATCGCGCTGGTGGCCTCGTTATTTGAAAAGCGCACGGAAGGGATCTACCACAACACGGCCGTGGTCATCGACCGGCAGGGAGATCTCCTGGGGCGGTATCGAAAGATGCATATTCCGGACGATCCTCTCTACTACGAAAAGTTCTATTTCACGCCGGGGGACCTTGGATTTCTTTCCCATTCCACCGACTACGGCCGCCTCGGAGTTCTGGTCTGCTGGGATCAGTGGTTTCCAGAAGCGGCGCGGCTGACGGCGCTGGCGGGAGCCCAGTTGATTTTCTACCCGACGGCCATCGGCTGGCTAGACGGAGAAAGCGAGGAGATGAACCAGGCGCAGCACGCGGCCTGGGAGACCATCCAGCGCTCCCACGCCATCTCCAACGGGGTCTTCGTCGTCGCCGTCAACCGCGTGGGTCGCGAGGGGAGCCTCACCTTCTGGGGACAGTCCTTCGTCTGCGACCCCTTCGGGCGAATCCTTCAGCGGGCGCCGGCTGACCGGGAAACGACGCTGGTCGTCGAATGCGATCTGTCGTCCATCGAGCGCACCCGGCGCAACTGGCCCTTTCTGCGGGATCGCCGCATCGACTCCTATGAGGGCCTCCGCTTCCGGTTCCTGGACGACAGGACTTCATGAACGGACGTCCGACTCCTTCGGGCCTGGGCTTTTTCATGCCCGCCGAATGGCACCCGCACCAAGCCACCTGGCTGGCCTGGCCCACCAATTCTGTCACCTGGCCCGGCCTTCTCGATGGGGTGCAGGACTCCTATCTGGAGATCATTTCCCTGCTGGCCCGTTTCGAGACCGTCCGCCTGCTGGTCGACGACGAGCGGACTGCCCGGAAGATTCGGTCCCGCCTGTCGAAGCGCGGAGTTTCGGACGACGCGGTGGCTTTCGTGCAGGTCCCCACCGTCGACGCCTGGATTCGGGACTACGGGCCCAACTTTCTGATTCGCCGCGCCGACCATGCAGGCGAAGAGTCGAGCGAGCGCCCCAACAAGGGCCGGGCGAAATTCAGAAAGTTCGGCTCTCAGGAAGGCGCGGACGAGCTTTCCGAAAAAACTCTCGTCGCATACAATCACTGGCGATTCAACGCCTGGGGGAACAAGTACGAAGAGTTGAAGCGGGACGAGCGGGTCCCGGCGCTTCTTCAGCCTCATCTGCGGATGCCTCGCTTTGAGCCGGGAATCGTTCTGGAGGGCGGATCCATTGAGGTCAACGGCGCAGGCGTCTGCCTGACCACCGAGCAGTGCCTGCTGAATCGAAACCGTAATCCGGCGCTTTCACAGGATGATATAGACTGCTGTCTAAAGAACTTTCTCGGCGTGGAAAAGGTTCTCTGGCTGGGTGAAGGGATTGCCGGAGACGACACGGACGGTCACGTGGACGACATCGCCCGCTTCGTCGATGAGCGGACCGTTGTCTGCGCGGTGGAGGAGGATCCGGCCGATGTGAATCACGACCCCCTCCAAGAAAATCTTCAGCGACTTCGCCTGATGACCGACGCGCGGTCAAAGCCCTTTCGCATCGTCCCGCTGCCGATGCCGGAGGCCGTCATGGAGGCCGGAGAGCGACTTCCCGCCAGCTATGCGAACTTTTACATCGCCAACCGCCAGGTGTTGGTTCCCATCTTCGGATGCGGAACGGACCGACGCGCTCTGCGGATTCTTTCCGATCTCTTTCCAGAGCGGGAAGTCCTCGGCATTCGCTGCGAAACGCTGGTGCTCGGAATGGGCGCCCTGCACTGCCTGACCCAACAGCAACCGTCGACACGGGAGGCGTAGACGAGCAGGATCCTTGCCCTGCGCCCGCGGCGGCGAATGGAATCCTCCAGGGCTGTGGCGGGCCGGCGCTTCGCGTTCACCTGATGACATGTCGAACCGAGAGATTTATCCTTGACACCGCCCCCTTTTTGAACGATCATTCAAGATATTTGATCGGTCATTCAAAGGCGAGGATCGTACGTGGTCGCGACGGCGGAGGAAACCAGACGGAG
>DATKAT010000116.1:0-24599 GCA_035514675.1 Acidobacteriota bacterium
CCTTCGTCGATTGGAATGACCAGACGGCCACTTGGGGCCAATTGCGCGACCAAGGCTCTGGGAAGGGTCGGGGCTCCGGCGGTCACGACGATCGCGTCAAATGGCGCATGCTCCGGCCATCCAAGGCTGCCGTCGTCCACCTTGAAGAAAATATTGGAATAACCCAGTTCGCCCAGCACTGTCTGGGCGCGCAGCGAGAGCGCGCTGTGACGTTCGACCGTGTACCCTTCGCGACAAAGCAGCGCCAGGATTGCGGCCTGGTATCCGCTGCCGGTCCCGATCTCCAGGACTCGGTCCGAAGGCAGCAGTTCCGCCTTCTCGGTCATGATCGCCACCATGTAGGGTTGGCTGATCGTCTGATTGAGTCCGATGGGAAGGGGCGAGTCGCGGTAAGCTTCGTGTTGGTGGTCGGAAGCCACGAAACGGTGCCGAGGCACTCTCAGGAACGCCTCCAGCACCCTTTCGTCGGAGATCCCCCGGCGCCGCAACTGCCCCTCGACCATGCTCCGTCTTTCCGTTTCGAAAGAGTCGGTCATCGATGGGTTCACTTTCCGCCGGATGGACGCTGCAATCGGCTTCGCGGAATGGGCGAGCGCTCGAGCGCCGCTTGCATGGGCTCGCAATCCGCGGGTGAAGGGAAATATGCAGCTTCCATTCCGTCCAGCTTCTATTTTAAGCGGATCGAGTCCTCTTCGCACTCATCGGAGGCCTGCGGCGTCAGTGAAAACGTACTGCGGTGAGCGGGACAGGCGCCCTGCTGTCTGAGGGCCCGCCGATGGGCCGCAGTCGGATAACCCTTATGCCGGGCGAAACCGTATCCTGGAAACCGTCGGTCCAGCTCAATCATCATTCGGTCGCGACGAGTCTTGGCGATGATGGAGGCCGCTGCGATCGAAAGGCTTCGACTGTCTCCCTTTTCCAGCGATCGCTGGGGAGATGCCACGCCGGGGATCCGCCGGGCGTCAACCAGCACGAACTCGGGATCGATCCGCAGGCTTTCGACAGCGCGGGCCATCGCCAGCCTGGAGGCCTGCAAAATATTGATGGAGTCAATTTCCTCAACGGAGGCCACACCGACCGCCACGGCGGCCGCCGAGGCAAGTACTTGCCGAGCGGCTGCTTCTCGTTGGGAAGGCGTGAGCCTCTTGGAATCGTCGACGCCCAACAACTGCGTTCCGGGTTGCAGAATAACTGCAGCGGCAACCACTGGACCGGCCAACGGCCCCACGCCGGCTTCGTCGACTCCGGCGACCCAGCGGACGCCTCGGCGCCAGAGCCCCCGCTCATAACGCAGCAGAGCATTCAAACGAGCCTTCCAGAGCTCTCTGCGTCGCTCCCGGTTACACAGCCTGCGGTAAAGCGCACGCACGCCTTTCCGAGAGTCGAACTGCAGCGCCAGCAGGAGTTCCGCAGCCGGCGGACTTTCGGAGTCATCGAGCCGCCTTCGGATTTCAGCTACGGAAAGTGAGGCGACTTCGACGGGCATTTCCGGTCAATCCGTTTCCCGAAGAAAAATCAGATTTCCAAACGACGACGGGACGTGAAAATCAGGCTCCCGAGTGAAAGTCGGCCGCCAGGACAGATATTCCCGGTTCGGCTCCCGGCCGGCGATTCGGCATAAGTTCAGCCTCCAGGCATCGCCGGGCAGAGGAGGAGAAACCAGACTGCTGGCTCGCAGAAACGAATCGAAGGGCAAGCGCAGGAAAGCCCTCCAGCGCTTCGCCCGACGGTCCGTTTCGATGTCGACCTCCAGCAGTGACCGCCACTGGAAATCCACGTCGATGCGCGGCCGGATGATGTGCAGATCGAGCCACTGCCCCAGAGGGCTGACCTCGATTTCGAAGTAGTCGTCGCAGCCCTTCGGGCGGAGAAAGACCTCGGCGACGTCCTGCTCCCAGAGACGATCGACGGGCCCTCCCTCCCCCAGTTCAGCATTCACATTCAGTTCTTCAAACCAGCATTCGAAATAGAAATAGAGGGAGTCTTTCCCCCATGCCGAGCACACTCGGGTCAGGTTGTTCCAGCCCGGCCCCTTCTCCTGAAGCGCCGACCTTCCGTTCCAGTAACGGTCCATCAGCGCCGGCTCTCCTTTGCTCCAGCTCGCCGAGGATCGGCTGCGGATCACTTCTTCCGCTTCGTCCGTGAAGTAACTGAAAAGGGTGTTCTCAGACACGGTTCCTATTATAGTTTCGGGCAGTGATAAACAAAGCGAAAGCGCCGAAATCGGGGCACTCGATCCTGCGGGAGCTGAAGATCAGGCTGATTTCGCTCATCGGATGGCTGGCCGTCCATCTGATCGGCAGGACCCTGAGATTCACCGTCGTCAACGGAGACCAGAGGGATCGTTTGCGAGAGGCGGGACGGCCCGTGATCCTTTGCTTCTGGCACAACCAGATCTTCTTCGCCACCTACCACTTCCGCTTTCAGGACATCGTCGTCATCACCAGCCGCCATGCCGACGGCGAGTTGATCGCCCGCATCATAGAAAGATTCGGCTACGGAACGGCGCGGGGGTCGAGCAGCAGAGGCGCCGTGCGAGCGCTGCGGGAACTCAAGCAGCATCTGGCGGCCGGCCGCGACGTGGCGTTCACCATTGACGGACCCAGCGGCCCCATCTATCAAGTCAAACTCGGACCGATCTGGCTTTCCGGAAAAAGCGGAAGCCCGATCCTGCCGTTTCACATCGAGCCCGAGAAATTCTGGAGCCTGCGCAGTTGGGACCGCTTCCGCATACCCCGGCCATTCAGCCGAATGGCCGTCTGTTTCGGAAATCCCCTGCAAATCGACGACTCCCGATCGGAAACCGAATGGCTGGCGGAGTTTCAGTCGGAAATGGAACGGATTCAAAGGGAAGGGGAACGAAGCTTTCGATCGAGCCGGAATGACGCGCCTGCTTCGGCCAGTTGAAGGGAGGGCGGCGAAGATGTGGTCCAGCAGCCGATGGCGAAAGCCCGCGCGGGCTGCCCGACCCGCCCTGGCATTTGCCGCTCCCCACTATGGCTCGGCGACATGGACCCGGTCGCGAAACAGAGTGATTCTCCAAGTCTGAATCTCCAAAATGGCCAGCTTGAACTCATAAACTCCGGGAGGGGCGAACAGCTTGTTGGTGTACAGGATGCTGCGGCCGCTGCGCAGGTCCCTTGCATCCATATCCGCTCGGAAGATCTCACGCAGGCGCACCGCCTCGGCGCCGTCCTCATCGATCAGCAGTCCGACGATTCCGAGCTGGGTCCGGACTCCCTCTCGTTCGTCCTGTCGGAGCCCGAAGGGGTTGATGCGGAGACGGAAGGGCACTCCCAGCCTGCCGCCCTCGCGGGTCGCCCGCATCAGGTCCAGCTGAGCCCCGATCTCGCGAAACTCGGCGTCGGTGCGGGCCAGGGCCGAGACACCGGAATCCTCGAACAGGGCCGCGATAAACCGCTTGCGCGAATCCAGCATCTCCGGCACTTTTCTGGAAACGCCGTGCGCCTGCGCCCCCGGAACGTCGACCTGGATCCGAATGTCTCGATCCTGACGGGCCAGATAGGGGAGCTGAGTCTGGTAGCCCACGGAATACAGGTTTCCGAACACCTCATCATTTATCTCAGCCAGAACATTGTCCAGATCCAGGATCGTCTCAAACCCGGCGAAATGGCGGCCGCCGGTCATCTGGGAAAGTCTGCTGAAGGCTCTTTCCTTAGCCGATTCATCGTCGCTTCGGGGAATAGGCGAATGGGCGGCCGCGGTTCGCGAACCGATATAGAGCTGCGCCGCAGAGGGCACCCAGATCGTGTAGATTACGATGCCGGCCTGCCGGGCCAAGGCGATCGACTGCGCGTGATGGGAGAAGTTCTCATCGATTCCGTCTGAAACGACGATGATGACCTTCTGGTCGTTCCCCGGCGCTTGCGCCTTCATTTGACCGATCAAGCTGTTTAAGGAGTCGTAGATGGCGGTGCGGCCGAGATGTCGTCGAGCGACGTTGAAAGCGCTCAGCGCCGCCGACTTGTCGGTGGTGAAATTCTGGAAAGGAATCAGCTGCTCCGTAAATCCGTAAACTCCGATCTGAGTGAATCCATGAATGTTTTCGAAAAACGTCCTGGCGGACAGGACAACCTCTCCCCGAGTGGCGAAAGTGCTCCCGCTGACGTCCAGCAGGAAGGCCAGCCAAAGCGGGCTCTCCGTTCCATCAGTGTTTCGCGGGGGTTCGAAAAACTGAATCGGCCGAGATTCTCCGTTTTCGACGATCTCGAAGTGCTGCCGTCCCAAACTGTTGAGCAGACGCCCGGAATCGTCCCTGACCGTGAATCGAAGGGTGACCAGATCGACGTCGACCCGAATCGGCGCCTCCTGCTCCACAGGCGCCCGGCCGTCATCCTGCCCGACCAGTGGCGCGGCGGACATGCAAAACGCCAGCCCCAGCGATACCCTCGCAATGGCGCAGAGTCCCTTCATCGCGAAGTCGCCCCCGCCAGATTTAAGAATTCCAGCCTCGAGCGCTGATCATCTCGGAACATTCCCAGCATGGCGGAGGTGATCATGCTGCTGTTTTGCTTCTCAACGCCTCTCATCATCATGCACAGATGGTGGCCCTCGATGATGACCGCCACCCCTTTCGGATCGATTTTGTCTCGAATGGTTTCGGCGATTTGCTGGGTCAGGCGCTCCTGCACCTGCAGTCTGCGCGCAAACATCTCCACGATCCGCGGGACCTTGCTTAATCCGATCACCTTCCTGTTCGGAATGTATCCAACGTGACATTTGCCGAAAAAGGGCAGCAGGTGATGCTCGCAAAGGCTATAAATCTCAATATCCTTGATGATGACCATTTCATCGTAACGGACGTCAAAGAGAGCGCCGTTAAGGATCTCGTCGACGTCTTCACGGTACCCGCCCGTCAGAAATCGAAACGCGCGGGCAACTCGTTCCGGGGTGTTGACCAATCCCTCGCGGGACGGATTCTCTCCGATCTCCTCAAGAATCCTTCGCACCAGCTTCTCCATCCGTTTAGTATAAGGTAAAATCGGGTCGCCATTTCACCGCCCCGACCTTAGGGCACACGCCTCTTTCAGGTTTGAGCTCGGCTCGCGACCGCCAGCGACAGGCACCGGAAACGCCCCGCCAGGTCCTTGCAGACTCCGGTCTCCAGCCACCCGCTCCGGCGGGCCATGCGGGACACCGCCCGATACTGTCCGGTGCCAAGCTCCAACAAAAGCCGCCCCTTTGCTTTCAGAAAGGCGGACGCCCCATCCAGGATGGCCTCGTAAGCCTGCAGACCGTTCGGCCCGGCAAAGAGAGCCTCATCAGGCTCGAATTCCCGGACTGCGCCATCCAGCGTCTGGCGATCCTCGATCCCGATGTACGGCGGATTGGAGACGATCAGATCGAAACGATCTTTCCGGGGGTCAAAGTCTTCAAACCAGTGACTTAAACGGAAGTCAATCTGCGGCGCGCATTGCAGTTCCACAGCATTGGCGCGAGCGATGCTGAGAGCCTGCTCGGAAACATCCGTAGCAACGATCCGAGCCCGCGGCAGCTCGAGGGCCAGCGTCACCGCCACGCAGCCGGAACCGGTTCCCAACTCGAGCAAAAATGGACGATCGATCCCCCGTGCCGTCCGCATGGCCTCGTCCACCAGATGCTCCGTTTCAGGTCGCGGAATCAGGACGCCCGGAGCGACGCGGAATCGTCTGCCATAGAATTCCTGCTCTCCAATCAAATACTGGATGGGAAAATGCTGCAGCCGTCGCTCAACCCACTCGGAAAACAGCTTCCAGGAGGATGGATCCAGCTTCCGCTCCGGATGGGCATGCAGAAAGGTCCGGTCCCGGGACATCGCCCTGGATAAAAGCAACTCAGCGTCCTGACGGGGATTTCTCAAACCGCCCCCGCTCAACAGCTCCGTCGCCCATCGAAGCGCCTCTTGAACGAAGGGGGGATCGTCAGGCGACACTTTGCCGTTCCAGCGCCTCCGCCTGGCTGGATGTGATCAGGGAGTCGATAAACTCATCGAGGGCGCCTTCCATGACGCTGTCCAGCTGATGCAGGGTCATCCCGATCCGATGGTCCGTCACGCGGCTCTGCGGGAAGTTGTACGTTCGAATCTTTTCGCTGCGATCCCCGCTGCCCACCATTGCGCGACGGTTCTCGGCGATCGACTCCTGCTGCTCCATCAGGGCTCGTTCGTACAGTCGGGAGCGAAGAACCTTCATTGCCTTCGCCCTGTTCTTGATCTGGGACTTTTCGTCCTGACACGTGACGACTTCTCCAGTGGGCAGATGGGTGATGCGCACCGCCGAGTAAGTCGTATTGACCGACTGTCCGCCGGGTCCGGAGGAACAGTAAGTGTCGATTCGAAGATCGCCCGGATCGATCGCAACCTCCACTTCGTCGGCTTCCGGCAATACCGCCACGGTGACGGCGGATGTGTGAACCCTGCCCTGCGTTTCGGTTTCAGGAACCCTCTGGACTCGATGAACGCCGCTTTCGAACTTCAGCCGACTGTAGACTTGATCCCCGCTGATGAGCACGATCGCCTCTTTCAGACCGCCCACCGAAGAAGGATGGGTCGAAAGAAGCTCCACCTTCCAGCGCCGTCCTTCCGCATAGCGCAGATACATTCGAAAGATCTCCTGCGCAAACAACGTCGCCTCGCTTCCGCCCGTTCCCGCCCGGATCTCCAAGATCACGTTCTTGGCGTCGTTGGGATCTCTGGGAATCAGCAGGAGTTTCAAGGCCGCTTCGCACTTCTGCTTTCGCTCCTGAAGTTCCTCCAGCTCGAGCCGAGCCATCTCCAGAAGCTCTTCGTCTTCCTCTTCATCTAGAATCGTCCTGGCGCCCTCGATTCCCTGCAGGATGGAATTGAACTCTCGATACCGTTCAACGATTTCCTCCAGCTCCTTCTGAGCCTGGGCGACCTTCCGGTATCTGTCCGGAGAGGAAGCCACATCCGGCTCAGCCATCTGTCTGGACAAGTCGCGGTACTTCTGTTCTAAAAAGGCCAGTTTTTCAAACATGGGAGGAAGACCGTCAAGTGAATTATTTCTTTTTCTTGTCCTTCAGCAGGCCGTACTTGCGCTGGAAGCGCTCCACTCGACCGGCGGTGTCAACGAGTCGCTGCTTCCCGGTAAAAAACGGGTGGCAGCTGGAGCAGATTTCCAATCGAATGTCTTCGCCCCGCGTGGACCTGGTCTCCCAAGCGGCGCCGCACGTGCACGTGACCTGAACCGTTTCATAAGTGGGATGAATTTCTAGCTTCATCTGTTGCGACCTTTCTTTGACCTTCACACAAAGAATTGCTCGAATCCGAACAACTGCCTTCCGGATGACGCGCTCCGGTTCCGTCGCGGGCCGGTCCGTCTGGAATCCCGGAGGCGATGCGGATGCCGTATTGCGACTTGAAACTTTACAGTTTACCAGATTCCAACAAATCGAGTCGAACGGACGGTCGGGCGCAGCTTGACAAGGGCTTCCGCAAAACGATATAAAGAAGGCTTCAAAAATTTCAGCCGCAAAGGGTTTGCCGATTTTGTCTTTTTTCCACTGCTCTTTTCGTGGTCGATGCCAACGCGTCGGCGCTTGCGTCCCCTTGTCACGAGGAATCCGGACGGCAATGGAATTGCGGGCGGGACGCGGCTGACTAGACTGTTCCGACCGAAACTGAATTGGCGAATCGAATCTGTTTACTGGAGGTTATGAACTGAATGGAAGAAACTGTTGAGAGCGCGGTCAAAGCAGGGGAGACTGAATCCCCTGCCAAGGAAGACGCAAAGGGTAAGCCGGTCATTGAAGAACCCGGGGACGCTGAATTCCGGTCGATTCTGGAAGCCTACGATTCCCAGTTGAAGGATTTCACCGAAGGAGAGGTCATCTCCGGAAAGATCCTGAAAGTCACCGATTCGCATGTGATCGTCGATGTCGGTTTCAAATCTGAAGGCGTCATCCCCCTTTCGGAATTCCGCAAAGGCGCTGACGCTGTGGATCTGAAGCCGGGGGATCGAGTCGACGTGCTGTTGGAGAGCATCGAGACGGAGGGATCGATCATCCTTTCGCGCGAAAAAGCCGAGAGGATGAAGATCTGGGACACGATTGAGAAGGCGTTCGAGGAAGAGACGGTGCTGACGGGCCGGGTGATCGAGCGCATCAAAGGAGGGTTGGCCGTCGACATCGGCGTGCGGGCGTTCCTGCCGGGCTCTCAGGTGGATATGCATCCGGTTCGCAACCTGGACAGCTTCAGGGGCGAAGAAATCGAGGTGCGGGTCATCAAGGTGAACAAGCGGCGCGGAAACATCGTGCTGTCCCGCAAGGCCGTGCTGGAGGAAGAATACTACAAGCTGAAAGAGGAAACCCTCAAAAGCCTCGAAGAAGGCAAGGTGGTCAACGGGATCGTCAAGAATCTCACCGATTACGGCGCTTTCGTCGACCTTGGCGGAATCGACGGGCTGCTTCACATCACCGACATGTCGTGGGGGCGGGTCAACCACCCTTCGGACATGTTTCAGATCGGTGACGAAATCCAGGTCAAGATTCTCAAGTTCGACAGACTCGAGGAGAAGGTTTCGCTCGGCTACAAGCAACTAAGCCAGGATCCGTGGCTGGAGGCCTCGAAGAATTACCCGGTCGGAACCCGCGTCAATCCCAAGGTCGTCAGCGTCACCGACTATGGGGCGTTCGTCGAGCTGGAGGAAGGCGTCGAAGGACTCATCCACATTTCCGAGATGACCTGGAACAAACGACTGAAGCATCCGTCCCGAATGGTGGAAGTCGGAGACGAAGTGGAGGCCGAAGTCCTCGACGTCGACGCCGGCAACCGACGGATCTCGCTGGGCATGAAACAGACCGAACCAAATCCCTGGGATCAGGTGGAGGAAAAGTACGCCATCAACTCGATTATCCGCGGCGTCGTGCGCAACCTGACCGATTTCGGGGCATTCGTCGAAGTGGAGCCCGGCATTGAGGGCCTCGTGCATGTCTCGGATCTTAGCTGGACCAAGAAGATCAAGCATCCTTCCGAGGTTCTGCAGAAGGGGCAGGAGGTGGAGGCGGTCGTGCTGAACGTCGACGCGGACAACCAGCGACTTTCTCTTGGAATCAAGCAGCTGGAGCCCGACCTCTGGGAAGAGTTCTTTTCGAAGCATCAGGTGGGCGACGTCGTCCAGGGCAAGGTCGTGCGCCTGACAAGCTTCGGCGCATTCGTGGAGATCGAAGAGGGGATCGAAGGCCTCTGCCACGTCTCGGAACTCAGCACTCGTCGAGTGGAGGATCCGGAGAAAGAGTTCGAAGTCGGCCAGACCATGGATTTTAAGATCATCAAGCTCAACCTGCTGGAGCGCAAGATCGGACTTTCCATTCGCGCCTTGACGGAAGAAGGCGAACGGGCGGAAAGCTGGACTTACACCCCGGAATCGGCGACCACCTCGATCGGCGAAATTGCAGGCGCGCAGCTCGGAGAACTGCGGAAGAAAGCCGCAAAGGCCAAAGGAGAAAAAAAGGATGACGAAAGCTGAACTTGTTGACGAGGTGGCGAAAGGCAGCGACCTCAGCAAGAAGGACGCGGAAGTGATCGTACAGACCGTTCTGGACAGCATCGTCGACTCTCTCCAGAACGGAGAGAAGGTCGAGCTGCGAGGCTTCGGCAGCTTTCGCCTGCGAAAGCGCGCTTCTCGTCAGGGTCGGAATCCCAAGACCGGCGAGAAAGTCTTCGTTCCGGCAAAAAACGTCCCTTATTTCAAGCCCGGAAAAGAACTGAAAGAACTCGTAAATTCCGGAAGCTGAATCGCTTCGAATTTCCAACTCGGGGAATCCCGCAAGGGGATTCCCCATCCGATCGCATTCCGGGAACGCCACGCCGTGTGGCTCGCTTCACCCGGATGTTGCACACGGGTTAAAGGGCGCCTGCGGCCAAGGCGGCAGGCGACAGCCCGAACAGCTTCCTGAAATCGACCATTTCGCTCACTTTCCACGGCGAGACCCGTACGGAAATCGACGAAAACGACCAAATTCCATGTTTCGACCGCCGTCTTTTCTGGACCCGATTTGCGCCGGACGCCGGAAACCATGGAAATCCCTCGGAATTCCACAGATTTGCGACGGAATTTCAGGGAAAATCGAGCCTCATAGCGGCAAATGTTTGCGGGAAAACGATTTGCGCGGTTCAGCAAAAATTCTTTAAAAAAGGGTTTGAAGCGATCGGGGCTACATGATACGTTTAAGGCCGTTTTTGTCGAGCTCGCTCCCGAAACCAAAAACAAAAAAAGAAACGGCCGTTTTCCACAGATTGTGGGAAAGCGGTGGAAAAGTGTGAGTCGGCCTGCAAGCGAGGTGCGGGGAGGGGTGCGCCTGCCGGGCCGGGCCATAGGTTTCAGAAAATTGGAAGTCTCGATCTCCCTTTCAAGATTGTCCAAGGGTTTTAGAAGGTCGGAAAGATGCAACTGTGGGACAGAGTGCTGTCGATTGTTGAAAAGCGGGTGTCGCGCCAGAATTTTGATATGTGGTTTCGTCCGACGGCGCTGCTTAGTCAGGGGGAGAGCGACCTCTGCGTGCAGGTTCCGAACGCCCATTTCCAGTGCTGGCTTGCGGAAAATTACAGGGACCTTATCGATCAGGCGTTAAAGGAAGTCGGTCTGGGAGGCTTCGACGTCACGTTTGCCGTGGCTGAAGACCACGGAGCGCCTTCAGGTCCGACTGCGCTTTCCAGGAAAAGCCCCTCCGGGCCCCGCCAGAAAATCGGCCGGAAGTTCAACGGGAAGTATACGTTTAACACCTTTGTGGTCGGATTCTGCAACCAACTCGCCCACGCCGCTTCGCTGGCGGTTTCCGAGCAGCCCGCCAGAGCCTACAATCCGCTGTTTCTTTATGGCGGCGTCGGCATGGGAAAGACCCACCTGCTTCACGCGATCGGACACCGCATCCAATCCCTTTATCCGGAAGTGCGCCTCAGCTACATGTCGTCGGAGCGCTTCATGAACGAACTGATTCAATCCATCCGGTTCGACAACATGATTCAGTTTCGCGAAAAGTATCGCACCATCGACGTGCTGCTGATGGACGATATCCAGTTCATGGCAGGGAAGGAGCGCACGCAGGAAGAGTTTTTCCATACGTTCAATGAGCTGTACGATTCACAGAAGCAGATCATCATTTCCAGCGATTCGGCGCCAAAGGAGATTCCGACGCTGGAAGAGAGGCTTCACAGCCGATTCGAATGGGGACTGATCGCCGATCTGCAGCCCCCCGACCTGGAGACGAAAATCGCCATCTTGAAAAAGAAGGCAGAGGCGCAGCAAGTCGCCTTGGAAGACGAAGTCGTCCATTTCATCGCCGGCAATATCAAGTCCAACGTGCGCGAACTCGAAGGAGCTCTGGTGCGATTGGTCGCTTACAGCAGCCTGACTGGCGAAGAAATCTCTCTGGATCTGGCGCAGCGGGTCCTTCGGAACATCCTGGAGACCCAGAACCGCGTCATCAGCATCGACTGCATCCAGAAATCGGTGGCCAGCCACTATTCGATCAAGGTCGCCGACTTGAAGGCCAAAAACAATTCACGTAGAGTAGCGGAGCCCAGGCAGGTGGCGATGTTTCTGAGTAAGGAACTGACGGAAAACTCACTGGCGGACATCGGCAAGGAGTTTGGAGGCAAGCATCATACGACGGTGCTGCACGCAATCCGAAAAGTAAGGAAGCTGAGAAGCCAGGACCGCAAGATGCAGCTCATGCTGGACCGCCTGATCGCATCGATCCAGTAGAACACAGAAGGCCGGAATGGACTTTGTCGTAAAGAAGAGTGACTTGTTGACGGAACTCCAGTTTGTGCAGAGCGTCGTCGAGCGACGAACCACCGTACCCATCCTTTCCAACCTTCTGCTGGAAACCACCGGCAATTCCCTTTCTGTGACCGCGACCGATCTGGACGTGACGGTGCAGTGCTTCAGCCCGGCCGAAATCAAGGTCAGCGGGGCGGTCACGGTTTCCGCCCGAAAACTCATTGACATCGTGCGGCTTCTGCCGGAAGCCGACATCCATTTCAAAGCCGGGTCTCAGGATTGGATCAACGTGACCTGTCAGCGGTCCCGATTCAAGTTGGCGGGTCTGTCCAAGGACAATTTCCCCGAAGTTCCAGCCGTCAACGTAGAGACGGTCACGCTGCCAGCGGCGGCCCTGCGTTACATGATCCACCACACGATTTTCGCAATTACCCAGGAGGAGTCCCGGTACACGCTGAACGGGGCTCTCCTGCTTCTTCAGCCGAATCGACTCACCTGCGTGACCACCGACGGTCATCGACTCGCTCTGATTACGCACGACTGCGATATCGAAGGGATCGCCGAGGACGTCCGTATCCTGGTACCCAAGAAGACGCTTTCAGAGCTCAGCAAGCTCTCCTCGGAAGAACTGAAAACGGTGGAGTTCGGGCACAGTGAAAACCACCTTTTCTTCCGCGTCGGAGATCGGTTGCTGGTTTCGCGAATCCTCACCGGCCAATTTCCAAATTACGAAATGGTCATCCCGAAAGGCAACGACAGGGAGGTCAGGGTCGGCACCGCCGAATTTTCCGACGCTCTGCGTCGGGTGGCCGTTATGGCCGACGAAGAGTCCCGCTCGGTGCGCTTCGCTTTTTCCGCGGGCCAGGTCGACATCTCCTCCGTGAGCGCCGAATTTGGCGAAGCGAAGGAATCGCTTCCAGCCGAATTTCAGGGAGAGCAACTGGAAATCGGCTTCAATGCCAGATATCTGCTCGATTTTTTGGCCGGATTGGAGACCGAACAAGTGCTGATCCAGTTGCGCGACCAGGAGACTCAAGGGCTCTTTCGCCCATCCGAATCCGACGCTTTCGACTACTATTACGTCGTCATGCCGATGAAGATTTAGTCCGCCCGCGGCTCCCCGTCCAGTACCATACCATATATAGTATGTACCGATTAGTTATATACTATATGTGGTCCAGAAATTCGTTCCAAGCAGAGGATCTATGGTATAATCGCAGTTCCCGGACAGGGAGAAGTAACCCCTATTCTCAGCCCTGAAGTGCAGGCGGGTTGATTCCATAAGCGGACGGGCGAACCCGATCAAATGCGCGTCTGACGGAACGGGTGAATTCCGGGATCCGGTGCTGTTCTTGGATTGGAGAGTCTATGGCAGACGAGATCGAGGCTGCAAAACGGGAAGCTGCAGAAGAAAAGCTCAAGTACGTAGACACCTACACCGCCGAAAAGATCAAGATTCTGGAGGGTCTGGAGGCCGTTCGCAAGCGTCCCGCCATGTACATCGGCTCGACCGGCCCGGCCGGACTCCACCATCTCGTCTATGAGGTTATCGACAATTCGGTCGACGAAGCCATGGCGGGGCATTGCAAGCGGATCGAAGTAACCATTCACATTGACAATTCCGTGACGGTCGTCGACGACGGTCGGGGCATTCCGGTCGACCTTCATCCCTTGAAGAACGTTTCCGCCGCCGAAGTCGTCATGACTACGCTGCACGCGGGCGGCAAATTCGACAACGAGTCCTACAAGGTGTCGGGCGGACTGCATGGAGTGGGCATCTCGGTCGTCAACGCCCTGTCCCGCCGTCTGGAGCTGGAAATCTGGCGGGACGGCAGCGTATACACTCAAGCCTACGAACGAGGAATTCCGATCACCCGGTTTCAGCAGACGGGAAGCACCCGTCGTCGCGGGACCAAAATCACGTTTTCTCCCGACGAAGAGATCTTTGAAACCACCGAATTCAACTACGAAATACTGTCTCAGCGAATGAGAGAGCTGGCGTTTTTGAATCCGGGTCTGATGATCGTCATCGAGGACCTCCGGGAGGAGAAGGCGCAGGAGTTTCACTACGAGGGCGGGATCATCAACTTCGTGGAGCATCTGAATCGCAACAAGAGCGTATTGCATCCGCAGCCGATTTACATCAATGACGAGCGGGAAAACGTTCAGGTGGAAGTCGCTTTGCAGTACAACGACGGGTACAACGAAACGCTTTTTTCCTTTGCCAACACGATCAACACTGCCGAAGGCGGCACTCACCTGGTCGGGTTGAAGGCGGCGCTGACTCGAACGCTCAACGCATACGCGTTGGAAAACAGCCTGCTGAAGGATCTAAAGCAGAACTTGAGCGGAGACGATGTCAGAGAAGGATTGACGCTGGTCATCAGCGTCAAGCTGCCGAATCCTCAGTTTGAGGGCCAAACGAAAGGGAAGCTGGGCAATAGCGAAGTCAAGGGAATCGTCGAAACGATCTGCAACGACAAGCTGAGCGCATTCCTGGAGCAGAATCCGTCGGAGGCGCGGCAAATCATCGGTAAAGCGATTGAAGCCGCGCGGGCCCGAGAGGCGGCGCGCAAAGCCCGGGATTTGACTCGCCGGAAGGGGGCGCTGGAGAACCTTGCGCTGCCGGGCAAACTGGCCGACTGTCAGGAGCGCGATCCTTCGCTGTCGGAGCTGTTCATCGTCGAGGGGGATTCCGCCGGCGGTTCGGCCAAGCAGGGGCGCGATCGGGGATTTCAGGCTGTCCTGCCGATCAAGGGCAAGATCTTGAACGTGGAAAAGGCTCGTTTCGACAAGATGCTGGGCAACGACGAGATTACGACCATGATTTCGGCCCTGGGCACCAGCATC
Source organism: Acidobacteriota bacterium (assembly GCA_035514675.1). Taxonomy (GTDB): domain Bacteria; phylum Acidobacteriota; class UBA6911; order RPQK01; family JAPXNP01; genus DATKAT01. Next base: position 14,592 of record DATKAT010000116.1, read on the forward strand.
GGTCGCGAGGAATTCGACCTGTCCAAGCTGCGCTACCACAAGATCATCATCATGACGGACGCCGACGTAGACGGAAGCCATATCCGCACGTTGCTTCTAACCTTCTTCTACCGTCAGATGTCGGAATTGATTCTAAACGGCCACATTTTCATCGCTCAGCCGCCCCTGTACCGGGTCCAGGTTGGAAAGCAGGAGATGTATTTGAATCGCGAGAGGGAGTTGACCGACTTTCTGATGGAGCGGGCGACCGAAAACGTCCAAGTCCTGATCCCCTCCGTGGAGCGATCCTTTGAAGGGGAGGCGCTGCGGGAGAAGATGCGGGACCTGATCGACTTTCGCAAGCTCCAGGAGAAGGTGGGCCGCAGGATCGGGGCCGACGGACTCATGGCCGAAGTGCTGGGCGTCATGGAGGAGAAGCTGCTCAGCGGCGCTTCCAACAGGGACAGGCCGGATTCCGCGCTCGCGGTCGGCCTGCTCGGGGACCGGGCGCTTCTGGAGGAAATCTCCCGCCTGCTGGAAAAGAAGGGCTTTGAAGTGGAGGTGCGGAACGACGAGGAGCATTCGCTGTTCGTCCTTTTGATTCGTCCGAGCGGAGGCGTTCCGATCGCACTCGACCACGGTCTGGTCTCGTCGGCGGAGTGGCAGCAATTGATGCGATTGTATCGGCGCACCAGCGAGTTCAAGAAGGAGGAACTGGTCATCGTGGACAAGGATCGCAGGACGGTCGTGAACAACGAGCAGGAATTGGCGGACTACATCGTATCTGCGGGAAAGAGGAGCGTTTCCATCCAGCGCTACAAGGGTTTGGGCGAAATGAATCCAGTGCAGTTGTGGGAAACGACGATGAATCCGGAGACTCGGACATTGTTGAAGGTTGGGATTGAAGACGCCATCGAGACCGACGAGATTTTCACGATTCTAATGGGCGACCAGGTGGAACCCCGCCGCCGCTTCATTGAAGACAACGCTTTGAACGTCCGCAACCTCGACGTGTAAACCGAAGACCTCGCGCGGATCGGTCGCGACGCGACTGTGATCCGCGGATTAGACGACTGAAATCATGGAAGCAAAAGGCAAGGAACTCCCGATCAATATCGAAGAGGAGATGAAGACCTCCTACCTGGATTACGCCATGTCGGTCATCATCGGACGGGCGTTGCCGGATGTGCGGGACGGTTTGAAGCCGGTGCATCGCCGAGTTCTGTATGCGATGAGCGAGTTGGGGAACGCCCACAACCGACCGCACAAAAAGTCGGCGCGCGTGGTGGGCGAAGTGATCGGGAAATACCACCCGCATGGAGACGCCGCAGTGTACGACACGATCGTGCGGATGGCTCAGGACTTTTCCATGCGCGAACTGCTGGTGGACGGTCAAGGCAATTTCGGCTCCGTCGACGGCGATTCCCCGGCTGCCATGCGTTACACCGAAGTTCGCATGTCTCAGCTTGCCGAAGAGATGCTGGCCGACATTGACAAAGAAACTGTCGAGTTCCAGCCAAACTACGATGAGTCGCTGGTTGAGCCGATCGTCCTGCCCACCCGGATTCCGAATCTTCTGGTCAACGGAACTTCCGGAATCGCGGTCGGCATGGCGACGAACATCCCTCCGCACAACTTGAGTGAAGTCGTAGACGCGCTCATTCTCCTGCTCGATCGACCGGATGCATCGCTGGCGGAAATCATGGAGCTGTTGCCGGGTCCCGATTTTCCGACCAGCGGCTTCATCCATGGCAAGGAAGGGATCCGCCAGGCATATCAGACCGGACGCGGGATTCTGCAGATGCGGGCCAACATCTCGATTGAGGACACTGGAACGGACAAGAAGGCGCTAATTGTCGAGGAGCTGCCCTTTCAGGTCAACAAGGCGAAACTGGTCGAGAAAATCGCGCAACTGGTCCACGAGAAGAAGCTGGACGGAATTTCGGACCTGCGGGACGAATCGAGTCGGGAAGGGATGCGGATCTTTATCGAGCTGAAAAGGGGAGAGGAGCCGGAGATCGTTCGGAACCATCTCTTTAAGCTGACCCCTTTGCAGTCATCGTTCGGCGTCATCCTGCTGGCGATTTCTGACGGGCAACCCAGGATCCTTCCGCTTCAGGAGATTCTGAGCCTGTTTCTGCAGCATCGCAAGGAAGTGGTCCGTCGCCGGACGGCCTTCGACCTGGAGAAGGCTGAAAAGCGGGCTCATATTCTAGAAGGGCTGCGCATGGCCCTGGATCGCCTGGACGAGATCATCGATTTGATCCGCGCCTCCGGCTCCCCGGTTGAAGCCAAGGAAGGTCTGACCGCCGGGTTCGCGTTTTCCCCCGAGCAGGCGCAGGCGATTTTGGAAATGCGCCTGCAGCGCCTGACTGGCCTGGAGCGCGACAAGATCGCCGAGGAGCACCGGGAGATCCTCGAAACGATTCGCCGCCTGCGAGAGATCCTGGCGGACGAAAAGGTGCTGCGCGGAGTCATCCGCGAGGAGTTGCTGGAAATCCAGCGGAAATACCACTCGCCGCGCCGCACCGTCCTGCTGGATCAGCAGGTCGAAGTGACGTTGGAAGATTTGATTCCCGAAGAGAGCGTCGTCATTACGGCCAGTCGGGCCGGCTACATCAAACGGACGGCGCTGGAAGTGTACCGGAGCCAGGCCCGGGGCGGGAAGGGTCGCAGGGGGATGTCGACTCGGACCGAAGAGGATTTGATCGACTACCTGTTTGCAGCCTCCACGCACAGCTACATTCTCATTTTCACCGATGTGGGGAGAGTCTACTGGTTGAAGGTTTACCGGATCCCCGACGTGGGAGCCGCCGGGAAGGGCAAGCCGCTGGTCAACCTTCTGGACATGGACAAAGACGAAAAGGTGGCCGACATGATTTCGGTCGCTGACTTTGGCGGGGACGCGTACGTGATGATGGTGTCGGCAAACGGTTACGTCAAGAAGACCCCGCTGTCCGCATTCGCCAATCCTCGGGCCGCCGGAATCATTGCCTGCTCGGTGGACCAAGGCGACCGACTGCTGAAGGTCGAGCTGACGGGCGGAAAGGACCAGATTCTTTTGGCCACGCGCAGCGGCAAGGCGATCCGATTCAAGGAAACGGACGTGCGCCACATGGGCAGGACCGCGCGCGGCGTTCGCGGCATCTCGCTGAAGGAGGGCGATGAGGTCGTCAGCATGTGCGTCGCGCCCGACGAGGAGCGCGAGGTTTTGACGGTGACCGCCAACGGATTCGGAAAACGCACGACGCTTTCCGAATATCGGTTGCAGCATCGGGCGGGTCAGGGAGTCATCAATATCAAGACCAGTGAAAGAAACGGCCCCGTTGTCGGCGCCTGTCTGGTGGAGGGGGATGAGGACCTGATCCTGATCACTATCAAGGGAAAGATCATCCGCCTGCTTGCGCAGGAGATTCGAAAGACCTTGTCCAGAGCGACGCAGGGCGTCAAGTTGAGCGAGCTGGAAGCGGACGATCGTGTCGCCGACATTACGCTGGTGTCCGAGGACGAAGACCAAGGGGAAGACGGCGAGGACGGCCCATGAAGGCGAACGCCCGCTGGATCCTCGCGGCGCCGGTGGTCCTTCTGGCCGGCGCGAGCTGGCTTTACCAGCAAAGCGAGAACGAGGCGCGCGCCCATTTCTCGCGGGCACGAGAACAGTGGAGGCTTGGCAACTACCGGCAGGCCATCGATCGATTCGACCTTCTGGTTGAAAAGTTTCCGGACAGCCGATTCGCCGACGAGGCGCTGTGGGAGATCGGGACTATTTATTACGTCAATCTCCATGACGTGACCCAAGCCCTGTTCGCTTTCGAGCGACTGGTGGCCGCTTTCCCTGAGAGTCCGCTTTCAGTCGAAGGAACTCTGAGAATAGCCGAGATTTTCGAGGTGGAGCTGGGCGAAATCGGCCCGGCCTTGGAGCACTGGCAAGCCGCGTTGACCGCCAGCAAGAGCCCTCGCCAGCGACTGGAGATTCGACTGAAAATCGCCGACGCGCACTTCAAACAGGGCGATTTTGAAACGGCGTTTGATGCGTTTACAGTGATTTCGTTGGAGGGGGAGGATCGACAGGCCGATCAGGCCAGGCTACGGCTCGGAAACATCCTGCAAATCCAGAGAGACTTCGAGGGGTCTCTCCAGGAATTTCAGACGGTCCTGGAAAATAATCAATCCTCGGAGTTGCGACTGCAGGCTCAGCTCGGAATGATCGAGAGTTACGAGAGGCTGGACCATCTGGACCGGGCTATTGAGATTGCCGAAAGCATCGACAGCCCCGCTTATCCGCGCGAGTTGAAGGAGGACCTTATGAACCGGCTCCTTGAGAAGCGCAGGTATTACGAACCGAGATTATGGACTGGGCATTAGCATCCGGCGGCGCTTGGACCCGATTTGCAATCGCCGGCCTGCTGGCCGCCGGATTGCTGGCAGCCGCCTGGCTGCTCTTCCGACGCAGTCGCTCGGCGTCGAGGGACGCCGAAAAAATAGTCACACACCTTCGCAAGAGCAATCCCGACTTGGCGACCATTCTTGAAGCGGTCATTCAGAATGGCGATGTCAGGAAACTTCTGGAGGGCCGGGAGGCTCGCGAGGCCTTCCTGCAGCTCCGAGATCGGCTTCGGGCCGCCCGAAAACAGAATTCCAGAACTGCGGTGTTGGCCCTGACGCATTCCTCTTCCTCCAGTCGCACCGCCGCTCCCGGAATCCGGCTGGTTCGAGCCATCTACCTGGATTCCGAGGTCCGAAGCCGCCTTCCCCACTCTGCTGATCGGGCGGCTGATCGACTGCTCGACGTCTTGACAGGCTGAGCCTGCTTTCGTTACACTGCCCTCGGCTGGCCCGCTGATCTCGGCAATTTTTCTATCTGCAAAATCGGCAGCATTTCTTGTCGTGAAGGCGAGCCTTTGCCAAATCGAGAATACCGTTCAGGAACAGGAGGTGATGAGTTTGGCAAACGTTGTCGTACAGGACGGCGAATCGCTCGAGAGCGCATTGCGGCGCTTCAAGAGAAAAGTGCAGCAGGAAGACATAATCAAAGAGGCGAAGCGACACAGCTATTACCTCAAGCCGGGAGAAAAGCGTCGCCTCAAGCAGGCGCTGGCTATCAAGCGTGCGCGCAAGAAGCAACGATACGTCTGATCGGAAGGTGCGCACCGAACATATACCACTCTTGTCCAGCGCCCAGGGGGTCGGAATCCGACCCCCTGGCGCGTTTGTGCGACTGCGAGACGTCTTGAACACCCGGGTGGCGCCCGCCGGGGCCCCCCAATGAGCTGGAAAGTGATCCCCTGAACCGTGGAGCGTTGGATCGGGCTCGTCGGCATTCTGGTTCTCTTTTCTTTAGCCTACCTTTTTTCGGCAAACCGAAAAGCTATCCGGTGGAAAACCGTCTACTGGGGACTGATCCTGCAACTGCTGTGCGGGTTGTTTATCCTCAAACTTGAATTCGGAAAATATGCCCTGTCGCTGACGGCTCAGGCTGTGACTCGATTGATCTCGTTTGCCGACGCCGGGGGCGGATTTGTTTTCGGCGAGCTAGGGGGCGCCAATCCCGAAACTTTCATCTTCGCCTTCAAAGTGCTGCCCATCGTCATCTTCATCTCAAGCTTTTTCTCCTGTCTTTATTATCTGGGCGTCATGCAATGGGTTGTGGTGGGGATGGCCCGGGTCATGACCCGATTCATGGATGTCAGCGGGGCCGAATCGCTCGGCGCGGCCGCAAACGTCTTCATGGGCCAGACGGAAGCTCCGATCGTCATCGGCCCCTATGTCCCGGAAATGACCTATTCGGAGCTGATGGCATTAATGACCGGGGGGATGGCTACGGTATCCGGGGCGATTTTGGGAGGCTACATCGGGCTGGGAGTCAACGCCGAGTATCTGATCGCTGCCAGCGTGATGGCGGCGCCGGCGTCGCTGGTGATGGCCAAGATGCTGATTCCGGAAACTGAGGTTTCGAAGACTGCGGGAAAAGTGACGCTGGAGATCGAACGCACGGAGGCCAATCTCATCGATGCGGCGGCCCGAGGCGCCGGCAAAGGCGCCGTGCTGGCCATCAACATCGCCGCGATGCTGATCGCGTTCATCTCGATCATTTACCTCCTGAATGGAGTGCTGTCAGAGGCAGGGGAACTCTTTCTGTTCGAGGAACGCTTCGGCCAGCGGCTCACGATGCAGCTGATTCTGGGCTACCTGCTGGCGCCGCTGGCCCTGCTGATGGGAGTTCCCTTTTCCGACATCGCCTCGGTTGGGCAGCTGATCGGAATCAAAGTCATTCTCAACGAATTCGTCGCCTACGTCGATCTTGTGTCGGTTCGCGAAACGCTGCAGCCGAAATCGGAACTCATCGCCACCTACGCCCTGTGCGGTTTCGCCAATCTGAGCAGCATCGGCATTCAAATCGGGGGAATCGGCGGACTGGCCCCGACTCGGAAATCGGAGCTAGCGCGTCTGGGACTGCGAGCTGTTCTGGCCGGTTCTTTCGCCAGCTTCTTGACGGCGACAATGGCGGGTATCCTGTCTTGAAGAAGTCATGAAATCAAGCCGCCCGAACGCGATCTTTCAAGCAAGGACTTACATGAATTGGCTTGAGGCGGCGGTGCTTTTTCTTCGAAAGACATTCGGAGCACCGCCGCTCACCGCCTTTGTGCTGGGCAGCGGACTTGGCGGCTTCCTGGACGACGTCCAAGACTACGCCGCAGTCCGATACGCCGAAATTCCAGGGTTTCCGCAGGCGACGGTGGCGGGCCACAAGGGAGCTCTGGGCATCGGCTCGTTGGAGGGCCGGAAGTTTCTGGCTCTGCAGGGCCGCGCGCACTGGTACGAAGGCGTCCCCCAATGGCAGATCGTCTTCCCCGTCCGCGCGCTGGCGCGGTGGGGAGTTCAGGAGTTCGTCGTCACAAACGCAGCAGGCGCCATTAATACCGACTTGCAGCCCGGCTCCTTTATGGTCATCAGCGACCACTTGAATCTGCTGGGCGAGAATCCGCTGAGCGGGCCGAACCTGGACAGCCTGGGAGAGCGTTTTCCGGACATGACCCGAGCCTATGATCGGGAGCTTCTGGAATTGGGATATCGTTGCGGCCATCGCCTCGGACTGGACATCTGGCAGGGGGTCTACGCCGCCGTCAAGGGCCCCAGCTTTGAGACTCCGGCTGAGATTCGGATGCTTCGACTGCTGGGCGCCGATGCTGTGGGCATGTCGACGGTGCCGGAAGTCATCGCGCTGAATCACATGCGTCGAAAGGTCCTGGGAATTTCCTGCATCACCAACCTTGCCGCCGGCATTATCGGCGACGCAATGCTTCATCAAGACGTCCTGAAGGTCACCGGTCGCGTCCAGCAGGACTTCGCTCGCCTGCTGCTAGCCATTCTGCTGGAACGAGCAGGTCCATCATGACTGACCGTCAACTAATCGAGGCGGCGCGTGCAGCCATCGACCGCGCCTATTCTCCATACAGCGAGTTCCGCGTCGGAGCCTCGCTGCTTTCCGAAAGCGGGAAATGCTTCACCGGCTGCAACATCGAAAACGCTTCCTACGGTCTGACGATGTGCGCCGAAAGAGTCGCTGTTTTTACTGCGCTGGCTGCCGGCGAAAGACGGTTCTCAAAGATCTGCGTAATCTCGGGCGCCGGAGAGCGCACGCCTCCCTGCGGCGCTTGTCGACAGGTGCTCTGGGAACTCTGCGGGGACTTGGAGGTTCTAATGGCCGGTCCTGCCGGAGAATCGGAGACGGTTCGACTCAGCAGTCTACTGCCAGATCCGTTCGGGACCGGTCGAGTCTCATCACTGTCGAAAGGCCGGAAATGAATCACCGACTCTCAGCATTCGTCATCCTGCTCGCACTTGGCTGCGGCCGGCCCGACGCCCAGGAATCCGGCGTCGACATCCTGGTGATCGGCGGGACGGTTGTCACGGCGGACGCCCGGAATTCGATATTCGATCCCGGATTTCTCGCCGTAGCCGACGGCCGGATCGTCGGAGTGGGTCCGCTCGAGCAGGCGAAGGAGATGCGAGCCGCTCGCACCGTCCAGGCTGAAAATACGCTGATCCTGCCGGGACTGATCAACGGGCATCAGCATGCCGCCATGTCTTTGATGCGGGGCATTGCCGACGACATGCGGCTGATGGAATGGCTGCACGAATACATGTTTCCAATCGAGGCCCGGCTAGTGGACGAGGAGTTCGTCTACTGGGGGACCCTTCTATCTGCGGCGGAGATGATTGCCACAGGAACCACCGCTTTTGCAGACATGTACTACTTTGAGGAAAAGGCGGCCGAAGCAGTGGCCCGGTCCGGCATGCGCGGGATCCTTGGAGAAACGATTATCGGCTTCCCTTCCCCGGACGCCGCGACTCCTCAAGAAGCGCTGCAGAGAGCCCGGCGGTTTCTGCGGGAATGGCGGGACCACCCGCGCGTAACACCGGCCGTCGCTCCCCATTCGCCGTATACTTGCTCCCAGGAGGTGCTGGCGGCCAGTCGCGATCTGGCCGTGGAAATGGACGCGCCCCTGCTGATCCACCTCTCGGAAACCCAGGAAGAAGTGGATCAACTGCTCCAGGAGACCGGCATGCGGCCGATCGAGTATCTGGACCGTATTGGATTTCTCTCCGAGAGAGTCATCGCCGCCCACGTGGTCTTTGCCAGCGACGAGGAGATAGAGAGGCTGAAAGGCGCGGGGGTCGGGGTCGTTCACAATCCGGAAAGCAACATGAAGCTGGCTTCAGGAGTGGCGCCAGTACCCAAAATGCTGCTGGCCGGAATTCCGGTTGGCCTGGGGACGGACGGACCGGTCAGCAACAATAACCTGGATCTGTTCCAAGAAATGGATTCGATGGCCAAGCTGCATAAAGTCTTTACTGGAGATCCCACAGTTGTGTCCGCCCGCCAGGCCTTTCTCGCGGCCACGCGGGAGGGGGCGCGCGCCATTGGGATGGACGCCAGGATCGGGAGCCTCGAAACAGACAAGGAGGCGGACTTCGTGATCCTCAGTCGAAGCGAGGCGGCTGCGCATCCGCTTTACGATCCTTACAGCGCGATCGTGTACGCACTGGATGGAAGAGGCGTCCGGCAAGTGTTCGTAGCAGGCGAGGAAATCTATCGGGATGGAAACTTCATGGGCTTCCAATTCGATCAAGTCCTCGAACAAGCCGCGTCCATCCAGGCGCGCATCCTTCAGGTAGTGGCGGAGGTTCAGGAAAGAGCGGCTGGAGAATTCCCTACTTCGCAGGATTGAAACAGCGGACCGCCTTCCAGTGTCCGCAGAAATCGACCGCCTCCTGCTGCTCGATTTCCAGACCGCATTGCTCCGTGAGGGCGCCCAACCGCAGGTCGGTGCGAAAGCCGATTCGATAAAACAGCGGGGACAGCCAGCGCTCAATCGTTCCCAGGACAGGAACTTCGTGTTGAAAATGATTGATAAAAAGCAGATAGCCTCCCGGCCGACAGACGCGCTTCATTTCCTCGACCACTTTCAAGGGCTCAGGCACGGTCGAAATGAAATAGGCCGCAAGGACTCGATCGAAACTGTCGTCTGGAAAATCCAAGTGGGTGGCGTCCATTTTCAGCAGGCTGACGTTTCGAAGATTTTCCTTGCGGACCCGCTCCTTGGCCTTCTCCAACATTTTTTCAGACAAATCGATTCCGGTAATCTCCACGTTTCTGGGCAACATGGGCAACGACAGGCCCGTCCCTACGCCCACCTCCAAGAGCCTCGCCCCGGGGAACAACTGGAGCATGTCGGGGGTCATTTCCCTGCCGCCGTCGAAGACCTTGCCGAACACCAGATCGTAAAACCGCGCCGTCCGGTTGTAGACCTTTTCAACATACTCGACCGTCACCAGTGATCCTCCTTGCGATTCCGGAACCTGAAACGGCCCTATTTTAACACCATCTGGAGGAAAGTCGAAGCGGCAAATCCTCAGGCGAAGAGCGCGCCTCCGCGGCCGTCGCGGCGGCGGACTCTGCAACGGCCGGCCGTACAAATCGCAGCCAACTTTGAAACAGCGGGCGCGAGTCTGCGTAATAGTATT
>DATKAT010000117.1:0-2275 GCA_035514675.1 Acidobacteriota bacterium
GCTCCCCACCCCGTTGCGGCGTTAAGCGCCCGGGTTTACAAGCGCTCAGCGATTGGCCGCTTCGACTTCCTTCAGCGGCTGCAGAATGCCAAGGGCGACTTTCACCTTGCCCTCGACTTCGTCCGCGATCTCCGGGTTTTCCTTGAGAAACTGCTTTGCATTCTCCCGGCCCTGTCCAAGCCTTTCGTCGCCGTAAGAAAACCAGGAGCCCGCCTTATCGACGATTTTGTGATCGACAGCCAGGTCCAGCAGTTCGCCTTCCCGGGAGATGCCCTTTCCGAACATAATGTCGAATTGCGCCTCCTTGAACGGCGGCGCCAGCTTGTTCTTGACGACCTTCGCCTTGGTGCGGTTGCCGACGTTGTCTTCGCCCTCCTTAATCGAACCGACCCGCCGAACCTCAAGGCGGATGGACGAATAAAATTTCAGGGCCCGCCCGCCGGTAGTCGTCTCCGGGTTGCCGAACATGACCCCGATCTTCTCGCGGATCTGGTTGATGAACATCATGCAGGTCTTCGATTTGGAGACGATGCCGGTTAGCTTCCGCAGAGCCTGCGACATCAGGCGCGCCTGCAGACCGACGTGCGAATCCCCCATCTCCCCTTCCAGCTCGGCCCTGGGCACGAGCGCGGCCACTGAATCAATCACCAGAATGTCGACGGCGCCGCTTCGAACCAGCATCTCGGAGATCTCCAGCGCCTGTTCGCCCGAATCCGGCTGAGACACCAGGAGCTCATCCACATTGACGCCCAGGCTCTTGGCATATCCGGCGTCCATCGCGTGCTCCGCATCGATGAAAGCAGCCGTTCCGCCGATTTTCTGCGCCTCGGCAATGGCATGGATTGCGATGGTCGTCTTGCCGCTCGATTCCGGCCCGTAGACTTCGATGACTCTCCCCCGCGGGAATCCCCCGATTCCGAGAGCGGCGTCCAAGGCCAACGAGCCGGAGGAGATCGCCGGCACGTTGACTTCCCGATCGCCTCCCAGGCGCATGATGGAGCCCTTTCCAAACTGGCGTTCGATCTGCAGGACGGCCATGTCAATGGCTCTCTTTTTCTTTTCGTCTTCTGTCATTTCCGGTTCTTCCTTTCGTGTCAAGCCCGCGTGGTCGATTCAGTATACGAGACCACCCTGAAAAATGAGCCCCGTTACCTAAACGTTCCTGAGAGCAAAAGGGCGAAGCGGATGAGGGACGGGCGCGGAGCCGCATGCAGGCTACTGCGTCAATTCGACGGCCATGGCGACGGCGTTTCCGCCTCCCAGACAGAGGCTGGCCACGCCGCGCTTGAGCTTGCGCTGACTCAGCGCATACAGCAGCGTCGTCAGCACCCGACTGCCGCTGGCCCCGATGGGGTGGCCCAGCGCCACGGCTCCGCCGTGCACGTTGACTTTTTCCCGATCGATCCCTATTTCACGGCACAGCGCCACCGACTGGGCCGCGAAGGCTTCGTTCAACTCAAACAAATCAACCTCCGCCTTATTCCATTGCGCTCGCTTCAGGACCTTCTCAACTGCGCCCATGGGAGCCATCATCACCAGCTCGGGATCCACGCCGCTGGTCGCCGACGCCACGATGCGCGCCATGGGAGTCAAAGCCATTTTCCGAACAGCGTCCTCCGAGGCGACGCAAACGGCCGAAGCGCCGTCGCTGATCTGGGAAGCGTTTCCGGCCGTCACCGTACCGTCTTTCGCAAAAACCGGGTTCAGCCGACTCAACCGCTCCAAAGTGGTCTCCTCTCTGGGGCCTTCGTCCTGATGAATCTGCAAGGGCTCCGCCTTCGGCCGGGGCGCGGCCACGGCCACGATCTCATCTGAAAACCGCCCCGCCTTGGCCGCTTCCAAGGCCCTCTGATGCGACTCAAGCGCGTACTCGTCCTGCTGTCGTCGGGAGATTCCGTAGCGCTCGGACACCAGCTCGGCGGTACAGCCCATATGGTAATCCCGGTAAACGTCCCACAGCCCGTCGTGAATCATCGAGTCGACGACCTCTCCGTTGCCCAGTCGGTAGCCGTCGCGCGCCCGAAGCAACAGGTACGGCGCACGAGTCATGCTTTCCATTCCCCCGGCAACGACTACTTCCGCATCCCCCGCTTGAATCGTATATGCGGCCAACGTCACCGCTTTCAGACTCGATCCGCAGACCTTATTAACGGTCATGGCGGCTACTGAAGTCGGCATCCCCGCCCCCAGCGCAGCCTGTCGGGCCGGATTCTGGCCCAAACCGGCCTGCAGGACGTTGCCCATAATCACTTCGTCGACGCCTTCGCCTTCAACC
>DATKAT010000118.1:0-5575 GCA_035514675.1 Acidobacteriota bacterium
GTTCAGATCCCGTTCCAGCTGCAGGTGCTGAAACCCGTCGTCCAGCAGAAAGATCTGCCCGGGAAACGCCCCGTCCAGCAGCCTGCCTGAGCCGTAGCGGTCTTTTCCCACCACGATCGGCACGTTTTCCAGACGGGACGCCAAAAGCCACGCCTCGTCTCCGCATTCCAGCGGGGAACAGAGGGTGCGGGTTCCCACTGTGACGAAAAGATGGCTGCGTTCGGCGCTCCCTCCATAGCCTCGGCTTAAGATAATGGGGCGTCGCCCCTGCTGCAGCAGCCAGCGAGCCAGAAACTCGGTTATCGGGGTCTTGCCGGTTCCGCCGACCGTCAGATTGCCGACGCTGATGACGGGGTGCGGGAGCCTTCGCGGCTTTCTCAGGCCGGTCCGAAACATCAGCAGCCGGCCGCGAACGCCCAGCCCATAGAGGTATGCCAGCCATCTCATCCCATTGCCGAACTCGCTTCCGCCTGCCGATTCAATCGACTGCGGATGACTTGGCAGGTCTTTTCAACCGCGCCCTGGTTTTTGCGCACCTGGTTCAGCGCTTTTTCGCCCAGCCATTTCCGCTCGGCGGGATCTCCCAGGAGCCGCCGGAGGCAGGTCTCCAATTCCCGCTCCGATTGAACCTGGCCGGCTGCATCGTTTTCGAGGAAGATCCTGGCGACCTCTCGAAAATTCTCCATCGATGGCCCGAACAATACCGGTTTTCCGCAGGCGGCCGCTTCGATGGGATTGTGTCCCCCCGCCGGGACCAGACTCCCTCCCACAAAGACCACGTCGGCGATTCGGTACAGGAAGGGGAGTTCTCCGATGCTGTCCAGCACCAGGGCTTCGGTTTCCGCTACGGGCCGCCGGGCCGGCGCGTCATTCAGCGGCAGCTGGGAGCGGCGGACGGCCGAAATCCCATGTCTTTGCAGAAGCGCTTCGACCGCGCCTCCGCGGTGCGGGTGTCGAGGAGCGATGATCCATCGCAGGCCGGGGAATCGGCCGCGAAGCCTTAAGTAAACTGGAAACAGCTTTTCTTCCTCCCCCTCCCGGGTGCTGCCGCACAGCCACACCGTCGACTCCGGACCAATGTCCAGAAGCTCGATCACGGTCCGACGCAATTCGCTTCCGGAAGGGCCGTCGGGCGTCCTGTAATCAAACTTGAGGTTGCCCGTCTCGAATACGTTTTCAGCTCGCGCGCCCAGTCGAATCATACGCTGCCGGTCCTGCTCGGACTGCATGCACGACAGCGAGATGAGCTGCAGCAGCGGCCGCAAAAATAAGCGGGTTCGCATATAACGCCTGAAGGAGGCGTCGGAAATGCGACCGTTGACCAGAAAGATTGGAATCTGCAGGCGGGAGGCCGCCACGATCAGATTCGGCCAGATTTCGGATTCGGCCAGCACCAGCAGATCGGGTTGCAGCTGCCGCAGAACGCGACGGCAGGCATAAACGAAGTCCAGCGGAACGTAAAAGACGACTAGGGAGTCTCCAAACAGCCTTCTAGCCTGTTCTTGACCCGTGTCGGTGGTGGTCGAAAGGAACAGATCGAATCCGTCGTCGATCAGACGGCGGGCAAGCGGCCCGATCGCGTTGACCTCGCCGACCGAAACGGCGTGGATCCAGATTCTGGGGCGACTCTTGTCGTCAAGATGCAGCCCCGACAGACTTCCAAAGCGTTGTTGCAGGCCGACTTTTTTCCCCCGAATCGCCACGCGATACAAGAGGAACGGAGCGTAGACGAGCAAGCCCGCTGCGTACAGGGCGGTGTAGATCGGCTGCAAAAAACGGATCATTCAGGGACACATTACATCAAAAGCGTCCGTTCGGCTTCCATGGCTGGCGCCGCTCCCATGATCGGCCGAAAATGAGCTGCAGGAGTTCCGTCATCGGCGAATCGATTGCTGTTCGTTTCCGTTGTTGCATTGGCCCGCTCGAAAAGGGTAGAATGTGCTTCCAGCTCAATGGAACGCTGCGGGCGGGTTTTCGGGATCCTGCAGCTCCGGCGTAAGTCTGCTAAACTAACGGTTTTCGCAGCTTGACAGGGAACTTTACCTCAAGCTAGGATTGGGGTTTACTCTCTGCCTGTCAAATTCCGGTTGAGGGAGTGGTGCCTCGGCATTACTGTATTAATTTTAAGGAGAGCAAACGAGTGCCGACTTTTAACCAGTTAGTCCGCAAAGGTAGGAAGCGGGTCAAGTCGAAGACCAAGAGTCCTGCGCTTCAGGGGTGTCCCCAGAAGCGGGGCGTTTGCGTGCGCGTCTACACTCAGACGCCGAAGAAGCCGAATTCGGCCCTTCGCAAGGTTGCGCGCGTACGTCTGACGAACGGTATCGAAGTGACCACCTACATTCCGGGAATCGGACACAACCTCCAGGAACACTCTATCGTTCTGATTCGTGGAGGGCGTGTCAAGGATCTGCCCGGAGTGCGATACCACATTATCCGAGGAACTCTGGATGCCGTCGGAGTCGAGGGGCGCGAAAACAGCCGCTCCAAATACGGCACCAAGAGGCCCAAGCGATAATCGACTGACGGTTAAGTCTTGTTAAAGCTGCACGGAAATTTTGCTCCCTGCAGCTTCTTTTGTTTTTGGAGCGCGACCTATGCCAAGGCGAAGAGAAGTACCGAAAAGAGCGGTGTTGCCAGATCCGGTTTACGGCAACGAACTGGTGAGCCGGATGGTCAACAAGCTGATGCAGAAGGGCAAAAAGAGCACGGCGGAAGGGATCTTTTACGACGCCATGAGCCTGATCGAACAGCGGACCGGGGAAGATCCTCTGAAAGTGTTCAAGCAGGCGGTCGAGAACGTCAAGCCCTTCATGGAGACCAAATCCAGACGGGTTGGAGGTTCGACCTACCAGATCCCGATCGAGGTCAATCCGCGTCGCCGCACTTCGCTAGGGCTGCGCTGGCTGGTCATGTCGTCCAAATTCAGAAACGAAAGGACCATGGCTGAAAAGCTGGCCAATGAAATTATGGACGCCGCCAATCATCGTGGCGGGGCGGTTCGCAAGAAGGAAGACGTGCATCGCATGGCGGACGCCAACAAGGCGTTTGCCCACTATCGTTGGTAATGATCGGCGGGGCTGATATGGCCCGCAGCAGGAGATCCGAGGCGTCCGGCCTTCTGTCCGACGGCTGAGGATGAAACATCGTGGCTAGAAAAGTACCTATAGCGAAGACCAGAAACATCGGGATCATGGCGCACATCGACGCCGGTAAGACGACGACTACCGAGCGGATCCTGTTTTACACCGGGATCAATTACAAGATCGGCGAAGTGCATGAGGGGACCGCGACGATGGACTGGATGGTCCAGGAGCAGGAGCGCGGCATCACGATCACTTCGGCCGCCACGACCTGTTTTTGGAAGGACATCCGGATCAACATCATCGATACGCCCGGACACGTCGACTTTACCGCAGAAGTGGAGCGGTCGTTGCGGGTGCTGGACGGCGCGGTCGCCGTTTTCGACGCCGTCGCAGGGGTGGAGCCCCAGAGCGAAACCGTGTGGAGGCAGGCCGACAAATATCGGGTTCCGCGACTGGCCTTCGTCAACAAGATGGACCGCGCCGGCGCCGACTTTTTCAAGACCTTGGAGTCGATGAGGAAAAAGCTTCAGGCCAAGCCTGTGGCGGTGCAGATTCCCCTGGGTCGGGAGGAGACCTTCGAGGGGGTCATCGATCTGATTCGCATGAAGGCGATCGTGTACCACGCTGAGACGCTGGGAGCTCAGTACGAAGAATCGGAGATCCCTGCCGAATTCGCCGAACAGGCGGCTCAATGGCGGGAGAAGATGGTCGAAGCGGTCGCGGAGACCGACGACGCCCTGCTGGAAAAGTACCTGGGCGGAGAGGAAATCCAGGAAGCCGAACTCACGGCTGCGATCCACAACGGGACGATCGGACTGCAATTCACGCCCTGCATCTGCGGCTCGGCGTTTAAGAACAAAGGCGTGCAGCCTCTGCTGGACGCAGTGGTCGCGTTTCTGCCTTCCCCGGAGGAAGTCGTTCCGATGAAGGGGGTCAATCCCGAAACCGGACAGGAGGAAGAAAGGACGGCCGATGACGCCAAGCCGTTTGCGGCGCTGATCTTCAAAATCATGACCGACCCATTCGTCGGGCAACTGGCGTTCCTTCGCGTTTACTCCGGCGCTCTAGAGGCGGGATCCACCGTCTATAACTCCGCTCAAGGAAAGGACGAGCGGATCGGAAGATTGCTGAAGATGCACGCCAACAAGCGGGAAGAAATCAAACACGTTTATTCGGGCGATATCGCCGCCGCGGTGGGCCTCAAGAACGTGGTGACCGGAGACACCATCTGCGATCGCAAACATCCGATCGTCCTGGAGGCGATGGATTTCCCGGAGCCCGTGATCTCGGTCGCCATCGAGCCCAAGACTCGCGAGGACCAGGAGAAGCTCGGATTTTCGCTGGGGAGGCTGATGCAGGAGGATCCGACTTTTCGGGTTTACACCGACGAGGACACGGGGCAGACCATCATTTCCGGGATGGGCGAGCTTCATTTGGAGATCATCGTCGACCGCCTGCTCCGCGAGTTCAGCGTGGGCGCCAACGTCGGAAAGCCGCAGGTCGCATACAAGGAAACGATCACCCAGGCGGCCGAAGGGGAGGGGCGATACGTTCGCCAGACCGGAGGCCGAGGTCAGTACGGGCACTGCAAGCTCCGGATCGAGCCGGTGAAGCCGGGCGCCGGTTTTGAGTTTGAGAACGCCATCGTGGGGGGGGCGATTCCGCGGGAGTTCATCAACCCGATTCAAAAGGGGGTCGAAGAAGCAATGGAAGCCGGCGTGTTGGCCGGCTACGCCATGGAGGACCTCAAGGTCGTGCTGTACGACGGTTCGTACCACGAAGTCGATTCCTCCGAAATCGCATTTAAAATCGCTGGTTCCATGGCGCTGAAAGACGCCGCCAGAAAAGGCAAGCCCATCCTGCTCGAGCCGGTGATGCGCGTGGAAGTGGTGGTTCCGGAAGAATACATGGGCGCAGTCATCGGGGATTTAAACAGCCGGCGCGGAAAGATCGGCGAGTTGGAGCCTCGGGGTTCGACGCAGGTCGTACAGGCCTTTGTTCCCCTGTCCGAGATGTTTGGGTATGCAACCGATCTTCGCTCGATCACTCAGGGTCGCGCCACCTACTCGATGCATTTCGAGCGTTTTGAAAAGGTCCCTCACTCGGTGGGGGATGAGTTGATTTCTCGTGCCCAGGGGAAGCTGGTGACCAGATAGTCGAGGACCGCTCCGGATACGGGCTGCGGAGTCGGTCTTCAGTTGACTTTTCAATCATTAATTGGAGCTGACGAAATGGCGAGGGAGAAATACGAGCGGACGAAGCCGCATGTAAACATTGGAACGATCGGACACGTGGACCACGGCAAGACGACGTTGACGGCGGCGATCACGGCGGTGTTGGCCAAATCGAACCCGAAGGTCAAGCAGCGGACGTTTGATTCGATCGACAACGCGCCGGAGGAGCGGGAGCGAGGGATCACGATCGCGACGGCGCACGTGGAGTACGAGACGGAGAACCGTCATTACGCGCACGTGGACTGTCCCGGGCACGCC
>DATKAT010000119.1:0-4531 GCA_035514675.1 Acidobacteriota bacterium
GAGGCGGGGTCGAAGCCTTTTCCCGGATCCTTGATCAGAATCAGGACCCCTTTTTCTTCGTCGCACGCGACGCAGATCTGGATCTTTTTTTCAGCATCGGAGCGGGCTCCGTGCACCACGGCGTTGGCCAAGGCTTCTCGAACGGCCAGACTGATGTGGTCCTTCTTCCTGGGAGCGCAGCCCGCCCGCGCAATCTCCCGTATCACGCGCGATACGATCTTTTCAATTTCGGCGACGTCGGCAGGAAAAACCGCTTCAAAAAGAAGCTGCAGGTCTTTTTCACGAAACGTGCATTCAGAGGTGGAATCCGGTTTCTTCCTCTTGGCCATCGTTCAATCCCTAAACGGGGTTCCGCTCGGTTTTTCTCGCCTAAATCCCGACCGCCGCCAGCCGCCGTTCAACCCATCCCAGTTGCAGCATTCCCTGCTCCCCAGGGAACATCCGCGCGCCGCGGAGAAGCCAACTGTCGCACGATCGTCAAATCCAGCCGATGCGTCGGAAGCCGCCCTCCCGATCCAGTCCGCTCGATCGATCGCTTCCACCGACCATTCTAGCCCGGATCTTGCGCGCAGTTCCTGCTGCGGCGCCGGATAGCGGCGCGCCTGCTGCGTTGCCGCTTCTTAGTTCGCATCTCCCGCGCAGATCCTGCTGCGAAGGTCCCGCGCGCAAGATCCGAGCTAGTGTCCTGCGTAGAAGTTCGTCGTCACAAAAAGGGCGGCGATGCGCCGGCCTGGCAAGGCGCGAGGAGCAAGCATATCGGGAATATGTGCGCGACGAGCAACGCGCAGCCAGGCGGGATGCAGCGCCACCCGACTGTAGACGAACTTCTGACGCAGGACACTAGCGCTTCTGCTAAACCCGGATGAATACCCTTTTCCGATAAAACAGGTCCATGACCGAAAACCAGAAGACCACATAGACCAGGGCGAAGCCAAGCGACGCGTTTTTCGGAGCCAGCCAGGCAGCGAACAGGTTTTGATAAATCCATGCCATCACAGTCGAGCTTCCCTCGCCCGGGAGATGGATGTAGTGAAACAGCGAAATCATTATGCTGGAAAGCACGTAAACGGCGATGGCGTTCATCCCGAACACCAGGGCGGGATAAAACCAGCGACGGAAGTCGTACACATCGATGAGCCAGTAGCAGACTCCCAGAAACTGCAGCGCGGCGCCGGCCGTGAACAGCGCATAGGAGCTGGTCCAGATCTGCTTGTTGATTGGAAACCAGATCCCCCAGAGCATTCCGGCCAGAATCGCACCCCAGCCCGCTACGAACAGCCATGCGGCGATCTCCTTGCGGTCCCTGTCCGTCCGAAGCCAGTGTCCTGTGAGCACGCCGAACAGGGTGGTTGAAACCGCCGGTATCGTGCTCAGAATTCCTTCCGGATCCCAAGTCCCCTGCCACATGCGTCCTGGAAGAAACAGGCTGTCTACGTAAGCCGCCAGATTCCCCTCCGGCGTCAGAACCCCTGCTCCGTGTCCGGGAACGGGCGCCAGCGTCATCAATCCCCAGTACACGACCAGCAGACTCCAACAGAAAGCGATCTGACCCCGCAGCGTCGTGTTTAGCACAATGATGGAGGAAATCAGATACACGATCGCAATGCGGGGGAGAACTCCGGTGAAACGCAGGTTTTCGAGATCAAACGCGGGAAATGCATTCAAGAGCAGCCCGAGCGCATAGATGATGAACGATCTCCAGATGATTTTCCGATAAAGCGCGCCCCTTCCGCCCTCCTCCATGCGTCTGGAAAATGAAAAGGTCATCGCCACGCCGATGATGAACAGGAAAAAGGGGAATATCAGGTCGGTCGGGGTCCAGCCGTGCCAGTCGGCATGCAACAGGGGGGGATAGACGTGCGTCCAGCTCCCCGGTTTGTTGACCAGTATCATGCCGGCGATAGTAATTCCTCGGAAAGCGTCCAGCGACAACAGTCGCCCCTTGGGAATGTCACCCATGAGCAGCAGTTTCCAACTCGCCGAGCGAGAAACTAAGCCGAACGGCCGACGGGGGCGGGGCGATGCGGATCAATCTTGTCGTCCTCTTGCCAGCCGGGTCGAAAAATCGTAAAAGGATGAAATCGGACGCTCCTCCACTTGCAGGCCGGCGCCCGGTTTTTCGTATTCTATGACGAGGCCGCCCCCTTCCTTCACCAGCTTGGTCACGGT
Organism: Acidobacteriota bacterium; assembly: GCA_035514675.1. Lineage (GTDB taxonomy): Bacteria > Acidobacteriota > UBA6911 > RPQK01 > JAPXNP01 > DATKAT01. The sequence continues at coordinate 2,170 of DATKAT010000119.1, forward strand.
ACCCTGCACTTGATCGACGAAGGCTCCCACAACCCGCAGGATGTTGGAGGTTGAATAGTCATCCGGCAGGTTTCGCTTGGACGGCCGTTGCGCGCCTTTCCTGCGGTCCATCGCCGCCAATTCCTCCACTGTAAACCGAAGCTGCACGGATTCATCTTCCGGCTTTTCCCCCACCGTTTTTTCAGGCGTCTGAAAGAGCCGCTTCCACAAGGATTGGGATTCGGGCTCCTCCTGCCGGGGGACAGCCTTTCTTTTCCCATCCACGGAAAACGCATCGTTCTCCCGGATGATCCTAAAATCGAAGACTTCGTGATTCTCCAACTCCTGTCCGATGATTCTGAGAGCTTGCGAGTTTGTCATGTCTTTGGCCCCATCAACCGTCCACTCGGTTCTCCTACGATCCGAAGATTATAACCGAGGAGCATGCCGCTTGAACGCGGATTTTGCACGCGGGTCCGTCGCGAGACGCCGGAAAGCGGTGTGGATGCAAGGCGCGCGACGAAGGCCCGCGCAGTCGTACTCGTGCGGTACGTCGAGGAGGCCGAGGAGCGGCAACGCGGCAGACGCGCCGCTGTCCGGCGCCGCAGTAAGACCCGCGGGCAAAATTCGGGTTAAGCGCATCCTCGGCCCGCGTTTTGCAGACGTCTTCGGCGGCGAGGCGTCAGAGAAAATCGGATCGAGGGGAATGGCGCGCTACTTCAAGAGATGGCGAAACCCCTTTGTTTCGATCTCCCGGACGTCTCGTTCGACCTTGCGCGCCAGGTCCCTTTTGAATTCTTCCAGCTTCTCTCTGACTTCGGGACGACAGGCGGCGACGATCTGAGCTGCCAGGATGCCGGCGTTGCGGGCTCCGTTTAAGGCCACCGTCGCAACCGGAACTCCGGAGGGCATCTGAAGGATCGAAAGGATCGAATCCCAGCCGTCGATGGAATTGGAGGAGCGAATCGGAACTCCTATGACCGGGACGGTCGTTAGAGAAGCAACCATCCCGGGCAGGTGGGCGGCGCCCCCTGCTCCGGCGACGATCGCCTTCAGCTCATTTTTGGCCGCCCCTTTCGCGTACTGAAACATCCGCTCAGGCGTCCTGTGAGCCGAAACCACGGTCAGTTCGAAAACGACTCCCAATTCTTCCAGCACTTCGGCGGCATCGGCCATCACCGACAGGTCGGAAGCGCTGCCCATGATGATGCCGACTTCGGGACGATTCATGCAACTACCCTCAAGCGCTTTCTGACGCGTCGCGCTTTTTCCAAGGCGACGTCGACGTCTTCGTCCAGAACCGTCACATGCCCCATCTTTCGAAACGGCCTGGTTAGAGTTTTCCCGTAGAGATGCACGTGAACGTCGGGAATTCCTAAAACTTCGGTCAAACCCTGGTAAACGGGCGGGCCCTGGAATCCCGGCGCCCCCAAGAGATTGACCAGAACCGCCGGGCGCACCATGCGAGGGTCTCCCAACGCCCAGTCCATCACCACTCGCAGGTGCTGCTCGAACTGTGACGTGGCGGCGCCTTCGATCGTATGGTGGCCGCTATTGTGAACCCTCGGAGCGATCTCGTTGACCAGCAGTTCGCCTTCGCTCGTCAAAAACATTTCCACGGCCAGCACTCCGACGATTTCTAGCTCCTCGGCCACCCGGGAAGCCAGTTCGATCGCCTTCCGGACGGCGCCGGGGTCCAGCTCGGCCGGACACACGAGATAATCGAGCAGATTCGCCTCGGAAACAAAAACCATCTCCACCGGCGGGTACATCGCTTTCTCTCCCTGCCGGTTTCGAACCACGATGACCGCAATTTCCTTTTCGAATTCAATCCACCGTTCCAGGACGCTCGGAGAGTCGAAGCCGCCGGCCAAATCGGCCGTGGTGCGGACCGGATACACGCCGCGCCCGTCGTAACCGAGCCGACGCAACTTCTGGATCGCCGGCACAAAGCCTGCGTAACTCTGCAGCTCTTCGCGGCTTTCGATCAGATGATAGGGCGCAGTGGGAATGGCGTGCCGACGAAAGAATTCCTTCTGACATCCCTTGTCCTGCGCGATCTCGATGACTTCGGCCCGGGGGAAGACTTCAATCCCCTCCTCTTCGAGCCTTCGGAGGGCCCGCGTGTCGACCGTCTCGATCTCAATCGTCAGTCGGTCCACCTGTCGCCCGAAACTCAGGACCGCGTCGTGATCCAGAAAGTCGCCCACCTGAAAACTGGGGCTGATCCATCGACACGGCGCGGCGGGATCCGGATCCATCACCCAGCAGGTCAAGTCCAGATTCAGGGCGGACTGAATCAGCATCCGACCCAACTGGCCTCCTCCCAGGATCCCGATTCTCCCGTCTTTTTCCATCGGCGCCTTTCTCTCCAACGATGCGC
>DATKAT010000120.1:0-3857 GCA_035514675.1 Acidobacteriota bacterium
TCGATGATCAGGCGCTTGAGGCTGGCCACCTTTTCAGGGTCGTCCATGATGCTCCCGGGGTCGAACTCCCGCATCTGCCGAAGCAGGTCGGCCGCTTGCCGCGCGAGGGCGGGATCGTCCCGCAGCAACTGCTGCAGCTGCTGCGCCTCTTCCAGCCTCTGCTCCCACTCGCGCTGAAGCTGACGCGGATCGTAGGCGCCGGACGGCACGCCGCCGGCCACCCCCGCCGCGCGCGAGATCTCGGCTCCCTCCTGTCGGGGCTGTCCTGCAACGCCCTCTCCGCCTTCGGAAGAAGCGTCTGATTCATCCCTTGAGCCCTGCGCCGAGGCGGATTCGCCGGAAGCGGACTCGGAAGGCTCGCCGTCCGGGCTCTCGCCGTCTGCGGGCTGTTGATCCTGCCCTCTCCTGCGAAGGGACTCGAGCCCCTCCACCAGCCGCCCGGCGCGATCCAGCGCTTGCCGCAGGCGCTCCTGCTCCTGTTCGGGGGCGCCGGCTCCGAGCGACTGCCTGGCCTGCCCGATCTTCTCAGCCAGTTTGGCCAGATCCTCCTGAATTCCCTCCTCCCGCCGGACCGCCATGTTGGTCAGTCCGCGCGCCATGAACTCGGTCCCCTCCTGCATCTTATCGGCGAGTCGCTGATCCCGGATTTCGATGCCGGCTTCCTTCAACTTGCGCGCCGCCTCCGGTTCGCGGGACTCGATCTGGCGGGCCGTCTGGTGCAGTTCGCTTTCCAGGCCCTGCAGGTGTTCTTTCAGCCCCTGTTTGTCCCAATACAGGCTGCGCATCTGATCCATGGAATCGGCGCCCTGCTCGCCGCTGCGGATCGACTCGTCCAGCCCGCGCATTCCTTCGACGATTCGCTTCTGGTCCTCCGCAATTCTGCGGGCCTGCTGATCCAGCTGATTCAGCCGGTCCTCGACCTGGTTCCGCTGCTGCTGATCGAGTCTGGACTGCGCTCGCTGCATTCTCTCCAGAGCCTGCTGCGCCAGACTGGCCGATTCGGCGCTGGATCGGGCGCCCTCGCGAGCCTGCCTCATGTCCCTGGCGGCATTTTGAAGCTCCCTGCTGATCTGGGAGAGCTGCGGATCCTGCTTGTGGCGGGAAAGACGAGCCAGTTCCCGTGAAAGTCGCTCCAATTCGTCAATCAGCTGCTGCTCGCTCAGCGAGCCGGCTGAGCCGGACGCCCCCTGAATGGACTGGCGCCTTCGCTCCACTTCCCGTTCCTGTCGCCGGGCCAGCTCCTTGAGCTTCTCGACGGCCTCATCCAGAGTCTGATCGGCCTGCTGCTGGCGGTTCTGCTGCAGCGTCTCATACTGATTCTTCGTCTTGTCCAGCTCCAGGTCTACGAGGTCGGCCAGATCCTGAGCGGTCGCGCCTCCCTCGCCAGGATTCTCAGACATCGAGACCTGCATCTCCGTCAGGAGCGATTCCGCCCGCATCAGAGCTTGGAGCGCCGTCTGCTCGTGAGGCAGCGCGCCTTCCGGATTCACCTGATTCAGAGCCGCTTCGGCCGGCTTCATGAACTCGATGGCCTGTTGCAGATATTCGGCCATCTTCTGGAAGCGGGGTTGTGAAATGGCGGCCTCGCGTCGGGTGATCCGCTCGGCGATCGTTCCGGTCTGATCCCGAAGACGCTGCTGGAGCAGGCCCAGCGTCAGGCTGTTTTCCTGAAACTCTTCGCCGCTGTAGCGACCGCGTTCATTGACGAGCGAAAAGGTCGCCACCACGATTTGCTTCTGCCGCCGCACCAGATCCAGCCCCTGCTCCCCCTCGGCGCCAGGCATCCCAGCCTGCTGCGATTGAAAGAACTGAAGGTCGAAGGGCATGACTTCCAGAAAATAGATGTCGGTCACAGCCGAGGAGACGTTATCTTCAGCTCGGGCATAGTAGGAGACGAAATCGCCCGGCGCCAGGTCGAACTCTTCGAGGTGAAAGGTGTACGAAGCCGTAGTCTGACCGCTTCCTCGCGGGCTTGCCAGCGGAACGCTCGCAACCGGGGCGCCGTTGATCGAATAGAAGAGCTGCAGCTTCCGCAGGCCGAAGTCGTCCTGAGCGGCCACCTCCGTAAACACCTCCTCGATATTGGTGACTTTTCGATCCCGCCCCGGCTCCCTGAAGGAAATGGACGGAGGCTGATCCTGCAGGACCTCAATAGAGAATTCGTCCGACGCCGGGGTTCGAACGCCCTCGGCGCTGACCAGGTGCGCCCGGTAGTAGTCGTCGCGTTCAATCCGAAAGGTTCCCGTCCAGACGCGTTCGGACTCAGCATCCATAATGATCTCCGCCCCGGAGTCAAACCGCAGGTTCGCCTCGTGCACCGGGATGTCGGTCGTCAGCCGCACTTCGGCCCGAGTCCCTTTCAACGCTCGAATGTTGCCGTCCTCCTGCGTCACCGGGTCCATCCCGGTGTAGGACGGGAAGTGCAGCGAGATCTCCAGGCTGTCGATGCTGGCGATCTCGGAAACCTCCACTCGGAATGTATCGGAACGGATTCCGGCGGCTTCAACGAAATAGTCGAACGGTTCCCTGACGTCGAAGATCAGAAAGCTGAATTGACTGGACGCCATTTCTGGAACCATCTCCAACTGGTCCCAGCGCGTCTGATTCGAGTGTTGCGTCAGAAGCCTCACATTCTGCGCTTCAAAGCCTTGCAGGTAAGCGCGGATTTCCAGATCCGCCCGTTCCGCTACGGTGACGGCGCCCGGTTCCACGGAGATGACGTAAAGGGGAAGGTCCCCATCGTCCAGCCAGCCGTACAGCATGCGCTGGAGCCCGTATCGGTACTCGATCGGCCCGGCGAAAAACAGGGCCAGAAACGTCACAAGGACCACCCCCAGGCCGGCCGCAGAGGTCCCGCTGACGCGCGGCCAAAAAAATCTGGGCTGCTGGATTCGATCCAGCGCCTTCCTGGCGTCCGCTTGAATCAGCGCTGCGATCTCGGGATGAACGCGGTTCGGATGGCGTCCAACCTGCACGGCCGTAGAGACCCGCTCGAATAACTCGGGGTGCCGCTCCTCCAGAAAGCGGGCGATCCTTTCATCGGAAGGCCGACGCAAGAGGGGAAGCAGAAGGCAATAGACGCTCAAACCCAATGCTGTCGACAAAATCAAGATGCGAGACCAGAGAATCGCCGAATCGGAGAAGTTGCTCTTCGCCAGAAGCCAGGTGGCCGCCACCGAGCCGACCAGGAGTACGACGAACAGGATGGCGGCGCCGCGAATCAAACGCTCTCTCTGAACCTTTCTTCGAACTTCGCGAAGGGGCTTCTGCATTAAAGTGCTCATGATCGTGTCCTTACCGAACGGGCCTTTCTTCTCTTTTTCATGTTATCAAAGCCGTTTTCGTTCCGCGTTCTGCGTTCCGGGTTCGGCTGTAGCGCCTTTTCGAAAACTGAACTGCGCAACCGCCGGCTGTCGGAGCCGACCGGAGACGCTTTGCCGCCGGTCGATTCCGAGCGTCGGGTGAAGTGAAGAGGCGCCGGCGCTTCGTCGTCGCACCCAGGCGACGCCCCGTAACGAATCGACCCGCCCGAAGCGGGCGTGTCGGCTCCGACAATCGCGCCGCCCCGACCATCCGGAGGCATGGGGAACGGTTTTCGTTCCGCGTTCTGAAACTTGAAACCTGAAACTCAAACCGCAGCTGCGAGTCATGCGACTCGGGCCTCCCTTCTGCGGCCAACGCTCCGGGCCATGCAAGCTTCCCCCAGCAGGATCATTCCTGCCAGCAACACCAGCCACCAACTGAAGGCCCGTTCGGTCCGATCCATTGCGGCGGCGTGTATCGAATCCGGGCGCTGTTCCGGGCCTACGCGGCGGCTCTCGACGGCTGCCAGAAACTCCTGAGGAGGAATTCTGGAC
>DATKAT010000121.1:0-6003 GCA_035514675.1 Acidobacteriota bacterium
TCAGAGCGATGTCGGCCCGTAAGAGTTTCAACCAAAAAGAAGGAGAAAGAACACCATGAAAGAACTGATGAAACAATTCATCCGCGAGGAAAAGGGTGTGACCACCGTCGAGTATGCGATCATGCTCGCACTGGTCGCCCTGGCCGTTGCGCTGGCCACTCCCGGCATTCGGGACGCGGTCGTCAATATTTTCACGACGACGGCGGATAATCTGAACACGCTCAGCGACGACGCTGGCGGCGCGGGAAGCTAAAGCCGGCCCAACCCCATGGTTGGTGGGGGCAACGGCGAGACCGTTGCCCCCTTTTTTTTTGAGTCCACGATCGATGTTAAGCGGTCTGATTCTTACAGGAGTGACTGCCGCCGGTTGGATGGACTACAGATCCAACCGCATTCCCAACTGGCTGGTGCTCAGCTTCGCCCTGTCGGCGGTGATTTTTCACGGGCTGACGGGCGGTTGGAGCGGTTTGGGGCTGAGTCTGGGCGGCCTGGGTCTGGGCCTGGTCGTTTTGTTTCCTCTGTTCGTCATTCGCGCCATGGGCGCGGGGGACGTGAAGCTGCTGGCCGCGCTGGGAGCGGCGGTGACTTATAAGAACGTACTGATAATTCTTTTGGTGGCTGCGGCCATTGCGGGTATAATGGCATTAATGACAGTCTGGCGAGGCTCGTTGCTTCAAGTTCTTTTTAATGTGAAGGCGATGGTTTTCGCGACCCTTTCCGGAGACCGGGAGACCGTGCGCGAATTTTCAATCGACAGCGAGCAATCGGTGGGAATTCCCTTCGGAGTCTCGCTGGCGCTGGCGACCTGGGCTTTTGTGATTTTCAACTGGAGCCGCTTATGAAATCCACTTGGTCTCGTTTCAAGTTTGGGCGGAGGGAAACGGCTGCGGCCGTCGAATCGCGCCAACTCTCCAGCAATGCGCCCGGCGTTGGATCAGTCCGCCGGTCCTGCAGGGGAGTGGCGATTGTGGAGTCGGCCATCACGCTGATGATGTTTTTCGTGCTGCTGATAGGCATCATGGAGGCGGGTCGGTTCTTTCAGGTGCAGCAGGTGCTGACGGACGCGGCCCGGGAAGGCGCCCGGCTGGCAGTGGCCCCGTACAGCCAGTCCGACGTGTTTCCCGACAATACCGCGGTGACTGCGGAGGTCCGCCGATTTACAAACTCGGCCAACGTCAGCGTCCCGGACAGTGGGATTCAGATCGACAGAAACTTCCCCTGCGACAATGTCCCGATGGGCTGCACGGAGGTGCTCGTGACCACTCAGTACCGGATTCTGACCATTGCGATGTTCAGCGATCTTGCGGTGAATCTCCGCGGTCGGGCGGTGATGCGAAATGAGGCGCCACAATGAACGAGACAATTAAACCCGATAGTCGTTGTCCGTGCGAAGAATCTACTGGCAGGTTCGGCGGCGGCCTGAGCCGGAACCGGCAGCTTGCGCCTGCGGAAAGTCCGCGCCGGCGTCGAGACAGGGGCGCGGTCATCGTCGAACTGGCGATTCTGCTGCCTCTGATCGTGACCATCTTCGTCATCATCATCAATCTGGGCCTCGTGATCCGGGAGCACCAGGTGATCCAGAACGCGGCGCGGGAAGCGGCGCGTTATGCGTCGCTGCCGGAGCAGAGCCCGAACGTTGGAGATCGGACGGCGCAGATCCGCCAGAGGGCGATCGACTACTGCGCTCTCGAAAATGTCACGATAAATGCGACCGACATCACAATCGATCAGTTCGTTCCCATCGATAATGGAGTTACTGTGGAGACGGGAACGCGGGTAGCGATCCGATACGCGAAAAATGTGCTGATCCCCGCGGCGGGACTGCTGCCGTCGTCCGAAGTCGGGCTCGCCGCGCAGGGGACCTTTCGAAATCTGTACTGATTTGGATGACGATTTACTTGACCGAAACCAAACGAAAAGATAAGAGACGCATCCCCGCGCGGGGATGCTCGGGGAGACAGGAATCATGAACCGAAGCCGCATGTTAATTCTGGCCTTTTTCGCTCTTCTGTTGAGCGGCGTGGTCACCTTTCTGGTCTATCGGGAGCTGAATTCCCGCTTCAACCCGGAGGTGGACGAAAGCGTGGAGATCGTAGTAGCTCGCGACCGGCTGCCGCTAGGCACCCGGTTGGAGGATATGCATCTGACAACCACGCCCTGGCCGCGCGGAGTGAAACTCGAAGGAAGTTTCGCCAATCCCGAGGACGTCGTCGGTCGGGGGGTCGTCATCCCGATGCTGCCCAACGAACCGGTATTGGAGTCGAAGCTGGCGCCCAGGGAAGCCGGCGCCGGACTCATGTCCGCCATTCCGGAGGGGATGCGGGCGGTTTCGGTGGCGGTCAACGCCGTCATCGGCGTGGCCGGCTTCATCGGTCCCGGAACGCGCGTGGACGTCATTCTGACCGGCTCCCCGTCGGAACGGGGCCGGCGGGACACCTCGAAAGTGATTCTGGAAAACATCGAGGTCCTGGCGGCGGGGCACAACGTGGAGCGGGACGCCCAGGGTCGGCCGCAAAACGTTCAGGTCATCACGCTGCTGGTGACGCCCGACGACGCGCAAAAGCTGGCGCTGGCCCAGCAGGACGGCGCCATCCAACTGGCAATGCGCAATCCGATGGATCTGGATCATGTGGATCCGCAAGCCTTCCGACGCGAAGCCCTGTACGGCTCGGCTTCCAGCTACTCGCCGGTTCCCGAGGAGCCGACGGAGGAAGTTCCCAGAAGAGTCGTGCGCGTGGTGCAGCGGGCGCCCGAAGCGCCGCCTCCGCCGCCGCCGCCGGTGACCTTTACGGTGGAACTGATCCAGGGAAGCAAGCGAGAAACCAGTACGTTCGAGGAGCGCAAACCGAATTAGGAGGGGGAATCTATGAATCGCTTTTTTGCAGTTCTGCTGCTGGCGCTGTTGCCCGGCATGGCGGCTCTGCAGGCCGAGGTGCCTGCGGAGATCAGCCGTCTGCAGGCGGCGCAGACCCGGCAAATCGATATGCCGGACGAACCGATGGAGCTGAGAGTCCTGGTGGGGCGCTCGCTGGTGCTGAATTCTCCGGAGCCGCTGGGTCGGGTAGCCGTGACCAACGACGAAGTGGCCACGGCCATCATCATCACCGCGACGCAGGTGTTGATCCATGGCCAGCAGGCCGGCACGGTCACGCTGCTGCTGTGGGACCAGGAAGACAACGTCCGCTCCTTCGACCTTCGGGTCATGTTCGACCTGCGAACGGTCGAATCCATGATTCGGGACCTGCACCCGGACCAGCCGATTGAGGTCGCTCAGTCGGGCGAATCCCTGGTGCTGACCGGCGTGGTCGACTCCGAAGCGGTCATGAACCGGGCGGTGGCGCTGGCCCAGGCGCAGGCGACGACGGTGATCAACCTGATGAGTCTGGACGTCAACACGGATGCGGTCCTGCTGCAGGTCCGGTTCGCCGAGGTGGATCGCGCCGCCTTGTCCGAGCTGGGCGCCAACATCATGAGCACCGGCCTCTTCAACACTCCGGCACAGTTTTCGACCGGTCAGTTCGGCCCCCCGCAGCCGCAGCCGCAGGGAGGAATTACAAGTTCGATCGGCGCCCGCCTGGAAGGGACGGAGACCACCTTCCGATTGAGCGATCTCCTGAACATCTTCTTTTTCCGGCCGGACCTGAATCTAGGCATGACGATTCGGGCCCTGGAGCAAAAAAGTCTGCTGCAGGTGCTTGCCGAACCGAACGTGCTGGCCCTCAACGGCCAGGAAGCCAGCTTTCTGGCGGGCGGCGAATTTCCATTCCCGATGCTGCAGGGCGGCGGCACCTTCCAGGGCATTACCGTCGTATTCAAGGAGTTCGGCGTGCGCCTCAGCTTTACGCCCCAGATCGACAAGGAGGGAAACATCCGGTTGAGAGTGGCCCCCGAGGTCAGTTCGCTGGACTTCGCCAACGCCCTGACGGTCTCCGGCTTCCTGATCCCCGCATTGTCGACCCGGCGCGCGGAGACGGAAATTATTCTGAAAGACGGCCAGAGCTTCGCCATTGCGGGACTGATCGACAACCGGCTCACGGAAATCGCCCATAAAATTCCAGGTCTGGGCGATATTCCTTTCATCGGCAAGCTGTTTCGCAGCCGCTCCTTCAGCCAGAGCCGCTCCGAACTGCTGGTGATGGTGACGCCGCGGCTGGTCCGGGCGCTCGATCCGCACGAGCTGCCTCCCGGGCCGACCTTTCCGAGCCCGTTTCTGGACGAGCAGAAGCTTGATTCCGGGGGCAAGGGCGCCCGCGGGGATCGATAGGAGAACGTCATGATGAAGAACCGTCAGAGTCAAAAGGGATACGTAGCCGTAACGCTGGCCGCCAGCCTGGTTGTTTTGCTGGGATTCGCAGCCCTGGCCGTGGATCTGGGCGTCTTGTACAGTGCCCGGACGTCGGCGCAGAGGGTGGCCGATGCATCAAGTCTGGCAGGCGCTTTCACGTTCATCGTGAATCCGGCCGCCGACGAAGACCGGATCCGGTCGCAGGCCATCGCCGCCGCCAGCACCAACGAGATACTGGGCGAGTCGGTCGTCGTTTTGGAAGAGGACGTCGATGTCGACATGGCAAACAGGCGGGTCACAGTGACCGTGCACCGAACCGCCGACCGGGGGAATCCGATCGGCACGTTTTTCGCGCGGGCGCTGACGATCAGCTCCGCCGACATTCGCGCCCTGGGCACGGCCGAAGCTTCAGACATTGCGGTGGGATCGCTGTGCACCAAGCCCTGGATGGTTCCCAATTCGATTATTTCCTCGATTTTCGACCCGGCGTTGTCGCCCTGCCAGGCGCAGGAGGCGGGACTCGTTATTTTCGACAGGGATGCGGGCACGGGAGACTACGTGATCAGCGCGGTAGCGCAGGGTCTTTTCGATTCCTACGCTGCTGGCACCGAGCCCCTTCAGTTCACCGTTAAGCCCGGCGATCCCAAGCAGGCGCTCGCTCCCAGCGATTTTTACGCCATTCAGATCGGCAGCACAGGCGGCAAGAATTACAGGGAAAACATCGCCGGTTGCGCCGACGTAGCCGTGAGCTGTCTCGACCTGTACAGCGTCGAGACCGGCAATATGCAGGGACCGACAGCGCTTGGAACCAATGAGCTGATCGGTGACCCTCCCGACACGTTCGAAGGGGTTGGATTGTATCGCTCTGCCGACGGCACTCTATCCGAGACGAGCCGATCCCTGATCATCGCGCCGGTTTGGGACCTCGAGGCCATGCCCGGCTTTTGCCCGGACAATACGGCTCCATCGGGAACGAATACGGTCTTCCAGGTCGCCGGCTTCGTTTTGTTATATGTGGAAGGCGTGACGCCTAAAGGACCGGATCAGGGCGACGTCATCGTTCGTCTGATCAGGGCATTCCCCTGTGGAGGCCTTGCCGTGGACACAGAAGAAACCGGACCGTTTTCCGTGCCTTTGCGGCTGGTGAAGCTGCCGGACGAGAGTTGAAACTGTAATTACGCAACGTGAAGGGATTGCCCCTCTGACGCAGAGGGATCGATTATTAAATGAGTAGTTTATCGAATTTAGATTTAAGGATTGGAATCCTCGCCTCATCTTTTGAAGGCTGTAAATCGTTGGCCGAGGAAGTCGAAGAGACGGGGATGTGCTCGGTCGTTGTGGAGGCGGCCGAATACTGCAAGACCCGCAACGACGAATCGGCCCGCAAGATTCTCAAGGCCGATCCGGAAATCGTCATCGTGGACCTGGAGGAGTTTGACGAAGGGGTCGAGAGTCTGCAGCTGTTGAATTCGATCCTTCCGAAAGCCTGGTTGTTCGTGGCCTCCGACTCCACCGATCCGGAGAATATCATCGAAGCGATGCGGGCCGGCGCCCGGGAATTCATCTCCAAGCCGGTGACCGCCGAGAATCTCTCTCAGGCGCTGACCCGCTTTCGGAGCGAACGTAAGAGAAGAGGAACGGAAGTCTCCCGCGGGCAGATCTACTGCGTGACCGCCGCAAAGGGCGGCGCGGGCGCCACTTCGGTCGCCATCAACCTG
>DATKAT010000122.1:0-3626 GCA_035514675.1 Acidobacteriota bacterium
CCTGGGCGCGGTGTTCGGTCAGACGACGCGGAACGATCGAAGATCCGAACTGGTCATCTTCATCACCCCGCATGTGATCACCACTATGCCGACGGCCGCCGAGTTGACGCTCGACTTTAAACGAGCCCTCCGCAACGCTTACGACTTCATCCGGGAAAAGGACGAAGAAGAGCAGTGGCTGAAGGAAAGACGCCGCCGGCAGGAACTGGACCAGATCGAACGCAGGCAGGAGCAGGAACGGCCTCAACCCTGAGATTGGTGGTTGTTGGTGCTTAGTGCTGGGTGCTAAGTGCTGGGTGCTTCTGACTTCGTTCCGGATTCCGGGGATTGTTGAAGCGCCTGTACCCGGATCTTGCACGCGGGTCCGTAGCGAGGCGTCGGATGTCGGAGCGACGGGCCCCGCTTCGGGGTCCGTTGACGGAAGGCGTTCAGCGAGCGCTTCGTAGGTTTAGACGGGCGGTTCGCCCCAAATCAACGCGCCCGAGGCGGGCCCGTCGCTCCGACATCCGGCGCTTCCGCAATTTCAGCGGCCGGAACGAGCTTCAATAGCCCCAGCACTAAGCACCCAGCACCAAAAGTAAGGACGCCTGCGGAATCCCCCCTCCAGCTCCCGCAGGCATCAAGGTTGAGACGGTTGGGCGATTCGGTCAGTTTTTCAATTCCTGAGCCTGACGATACACATCCAGGGCTTCCGACAGACGCCCTTCCTCTCTGAGAACCTTTCCCTTCAGCATCATCAGAAGGAATTGGCTTTGTACTGATTCGACTTCGCCCAAGGTGCGAATCACGAGTTCGTGCGCGATACCGAACTGTCCGGCTTCGCGCAAATGTTCGACGATCAGCCACGCTTCCTCAACCACCAGGGCTTCGTTTTCCCCAGCGAAGGAAAGGTCTAGAATTTTTTGGAATTCCCCTAAGACGCTGTCGTATCGCTGCTCGTGGAGCAAGATCGAAATAATTTCATGCTGGGATGCGGCAAATCGCAGCTTGGTCTCCTCCTGTTGCCGGAAATTCTGAGGCAACTCCGCCCTCTGAGCCAGTGCGCCACCGCTCAGCAGGCAGGTTAAGAGAAAAATCGACGCTATTTTGGTCTTCATTTCCCACCCCTATTTTGTGAAAACGGGTTTCCGTCATCCCCGAAAGCGACAGGAAGAAAGGGATTCTCTCTTTCGAATCTGGCTTCCATGATGAACGGATTGCCGGCCACGTCCAACGAAAACTCGTCCAGCTCTGCGAGTTGCCGAAGCTCGAGCGCATCGGGCTGCCATCGCAACATCCAGAACATGCCCGCAACCACGATCAGCAGCGTCACGACGCCGTAGGCTAGGCGAGGGATCCCAAAGGCGCCCCAATGGGGGGGCCACCAGGACCGCCCTGAACGGAATGCCGCGGCGGCGATCCGCGCGCGCACTCCGGCCCAAACCCGCGGCCCGGGCTGCAGACGGAACTCCGTCGCCTGCTCCAACAAATCTTGCCCTTCGAGCTGGTCTTGATAAAAGCGGCGGCAGTCAGGACATCCGTTCAAATGCGCCTGAAGCGATTCGGCTTCCCGGCTGGAAAGCTGATCGTCGAGCCGCGCCGAGATTTCAACTTGCCAGCGATGGCACTTCATGATCTGCGCCTCATGTAATCAACAATGGCCTGCTTGACAGCCAAACGCGCGCGATAAATGTCCGTCTTGACCGATAACAGCGATCGGCCTACGACCTGCGTAATCTCGTCGTAGCTCAGCTTCTCAAAGACGGCCAGGATGAAGACATCCCGGTATTTCGGTTTGAGAGTTTGCAGAGCCTGTGCGATCACTCGATTCAACTCCTCGGAAAGAACCTGCTTTTCCGGATTCAGGCCGTGCGATTCGTCGGGCAGAAACTCGAAAAAAGCAAGTTCTTCATCATCGATCGAAACCTCAGACCTTCGACGACTTCGACGCAGCTTCTGGTAAACCTCGTTTCGCGCGATCCGATACAGCCAGAATTTAAACTGTCCGGGATCGCGCAGATTCGGAAGTTCCGAATGCACCTTGAAAAAGGTGTCCTGCGTCAAATCCTCGGCTTCATTTGGAGAGCCGACAAGCCTCCAAATGAAGTTAAAAATCGGTTTCGAAAACAGGGAGTAGAGCTGTTGAAAGTGATCAAGCGAGCCAGCTTGAGCCAGTTCCACGATCGCCTTGAGCTCTTCCTGACTGATCTCAGCAGACATCGAAGCGGTGACGGAAGCGTTGATTCCCGCGCCAGCTCCGCTTCAGCCATACTTTCGACCAGTCCTCCCTGTCCAAAAGCACCCATAACAGATGCCCGGAGAGGTCAAAAGTTGCAAAACTGCCCGGCCTGGATCGGAGTGCGCGTCAGTCGCCAACTCAACATTTGAAGCGGCGATGCCGTTCAGGTCAAAGGACCTCATTATGCAGGATTATTCGGCCCAGTCCAAGGCGGGAAGTCAGGAGGCGCTGTCGGCACACTAAGGAAGAGGATTGCGAGACGGCGGAGAGGTGAAAGGGCGGCTCCGCTTTACTTGTGTCCGTGAAATCCTGTATAAATTGCCAGAGCGAAGCTTGAATCAATTTCCAATGAAGTTCGGCTCCTTTTTGTATTCGCCGACACTGAAAACCTTCCGAACTTCTGGTGCAATAGGGCTTTGACCTGGGGAATTGGAACTTGGATCAACAGCAGTCGACGCAATCGAACAATCGGGGCGGATCCTCTTTCGGAAGATTTCTCGGAATCGTCCTGACATTTGGATTGATTGTGAGTTTTCCGGTTTTCAGCTATCTGACGCCGGAGATCCGCTACTTGTTGATCCCGACCAGTCCGTCGGTCCAGGAAATCGATCCTCAGAGCGTTTCCGACGGTCCCGCAGGCGCTGGGTTTTATCGAAGGGAAGCGGTGAATCGATCGGGATCCAGCGGCGACCGCCGGTCGCTGACGGGTTCTTCGGCCAGAGCTTTCGACTCGACGCGAAGTACTTCGAGCGTTCGCCCTTCTCCATTGCGGCAGCGGGCTCAATCGGGCACCCGGACGGGCGCCGGCGGGCCAGGGGCCGCCAGCTCGACCGCCGGCCCCGCACAGGACGCGGGCGGCGCGGGAACCGGCTCGGCGCTTCCCTCCGGGGCCGCGCAAGCCTTCGAGAGAATGGATCGGGAATTCAACCAGGCGGCCGATTTCGTCTTCCCGGGGGTCGGCGCCGGAATCCATTCCAGTGCGAATCCATTCCGAAGAGCGCTTGACGGCGGCAGCCCGGGCGGGGATTCCCCGCAAGGCGAGACCCCGGATCCGACCGAATCTTCGGATCCTCCGCCCCCTTCTCCAAACCCGCCCTCCGGCGACGAAGGCCCTTCCCCTGGCGGCAACGACCCCGCTCCGCAGACTCCCGGCGAGGGCGAGCAGGATCCGAGGTGGTCGTTCCTGGTCGTCGGCGCCTTAAACGCCGAGGATCAGCTGCAGGTGAGCAGAGGATCTCGCAATTCGGACGGAAGACTCTCGCTGGAGGACGGAACGTCGGTGGCGGTGCTATCCAGTGTCGTGGGAATTCCCAGCCGAATTCAGGTGTTCGCAGAGCGGGAGATGGCGGTTTCCGCCGACTTCAATGGAGATGGAGTCAAAGACCTCGTTATCGCCAGGCGAAACGCC
>DATKAT010000123.1:0-4078 GCA_035514675.1 Acidobacteriota bacterium
GAGACTGATGGCCAGAGGAATAAAGATGGCGACCACGGCCGTATTATTCAGAAACCCGGAAAGGCCGGCGGCGACCGCCAGGAATATTCCGATCCCAAGCCACTTGTGATTGGCGGCTTTTTCACTCAGATGATCGGCCGCGATTTCGAGCAGTCCCGTCTTGACCAGAGCGTGGCTCAACACGAGGAGCGCTCCCACCGTAATGACCGCCTTGTTGCTCAATCCCGCGATCGCCTGGTCGATCTCCAGGAAACCGGTCAGCACCAGGACTGCCAGCAATGACATGGCCGTGACTTCAATAGGAAACCGCTCCAGGACGAACAGGACCAGCGTCGCCCCGATCAACGCAAGCATCAGTCCGATTTCGAAAGTAAACGGTACGGTTGTCATGATTTCGTCACAAAATCCGGAGCTCCCGGGCGTCAATATATTTTAATGAAGCTTCCGACCGATACAAGCGCAATATCATTGTCATTTTGTCGATTTGGCGGGTACAAAGCCCCACGATCGCATCGCTGACGGCCCGCGGGCGGGCGACAGAACCGAGGGCCCCGTCTTGGGTAGGGAGGGTCAGCCGGGATTGTGAAATCCAACATTGCGTTCGGCAGACGCCGAAATCTTCGGATAGAATAGCTTGAGGTCTGAAGAAATGGGTTGAGTTTTCTTTCGGAATTTGAGCGCCGGCCCAGCGACCTGAATTCTGCTTGATTTTTCTGAGGAGTTTGCAGATGAAAAAGGTTCTTCTATTGATTTCTTTCGCGATCCTTTTCGCTACTTTTCTGGTCGCCGACGACGGAAACGTCGAAGACCGATCCCACGTCTGCATGATGCAAGACATGCTGATGCAGCAGCCCGGAATCCCACTGAAACACGACGGCAAAACCTATTATGGCTGCTGTGAGATGTGCAAAGATCGCATCGCCCAGGAGCCGGAACGCTACACAAAGGCCGTGGATCCGATCTCAGGAAAGACCGTCGACAAGGCGGAGGCCTTCCTGTTTGCGCACCAGGGGACCGTCTTCTACTTTGAGTCCAAGGAGACCCGGGCCAAATTCGCCAAGGATCCTGCAAAGTATCGAAGGTAAGTCGGGAGTGAGATTTCAGCTGCCCGCGCCGCGCGCCGGGTTCCCGACGCTCGGCTCCCGGGCTGACGGAACCCGGCGTCCCGCAGAAAGGCACGCGAAACTGAATCGGATCTGACCGGCGCTCCAGATTGAGAGCGTTCCTGCCTCCGGCTTGGAAGGGGAAGCGTTTCATATCGGACTCCCCTTTTGCCTGGTTCGCTCACGGTTGCTTTTCGCCACCTTCGCCTCCGGCTACATTTCAGATACTTCTTATTGACAATCCTTGGAAAGAGGTCTATCCTGATTTCGCTTTCAATCAGCATGGAGGTCGGCTGGAAGGCTTGATACGAGTGAATGGCCTCATCAACAGTCAGATCTTGTGGATGACACTCCAAGGCATCACCTTCCACCTTCCCTTCCGGGTTTCTGGAATCCGTGTTTTGCTCCTTTCGAAGTTCGCTTCCCCAGGGTATTGACGCAAGCAGAAGGTCTTGATTAGGAGAGACGAAGAATGAACGGTAAAAAACTCTATGTGGGGGGGCTTCCCTTTTCGATTTCGGATACGCAGTTGGAGGAGCTTTTCTCCGGATACGGCACCGTCGAGTCCGCTCGGGTGATCACGGACCGGATGACGGGCCGCTCGCGGGGCTTCGGTTTCGTTGAGATGAGTTCGCAGGAAGAAGCGGAGGCGTCCATCCAGGGGTTGAATGGAACTCAACTGGAAGGACGGACCCTGACGGTCAACGAAGCCCGCGAAAAAACGCCTCGAGGCGACAGTCGCGGCCCCAGGCGCAGCGACAATCGCTGGTAGCTTCGCTTCGGTTTGCGCCGAAGGCGCTCAGAGCCCGTCGCTTAACCCGGATCTTGCACGCGGGTCCGTCGCGAGGCGTCGGAGAGCGGCGTGGCTGCAAGGCGCGCGACGAAGGGTACTCGTGCAGTACGTCGAGGAGGCCGAGGAGCGGCAACGCAGCAGACGCGTCGCTATCCGACGCCGCAGCAGGAGCTGCGCGGGAGATGCGAACTGAAGAGCTGCAACGCAGCAGACGCGCCGCTATCCGGCGCCGCAGCAGGAGCTGCGTGCAAGATCCGGGCTAAGGCGCATTCTATGGTCGTCTTGTCTAATTTCTCCCGCGGCGCGGACTTTACGGAATCACCAGTCGGAAACTGACGAAGGCCGCATGCCGACTGTCAGGAGACCACGAGGGGACGTTGATCGTCCCCTGTCCCCCGTAAAATCGCGCCAGCACCGTGGGCT
This sequence comes from Acidobacteriota bacterium, assembly GCA_035514675.1. Lineage (GTDB taxonomy): Bacteria > Acidobacteriota > UBA6911 > RPQK01 > JAPXNP01 > DATKAT01. The sequence goes on from DATKAT010000123.1 coordinate 2,320, forward strand.
GGCCGCCCTCCAGCGGCATGATTCTCAACGCCACTTCCTGGTTCGGCGGATGTCCTTCCACCGATCGGTCGTAGGAAAGAAAGATCACGTGCCTGCCGTCCGGCGAAGGGTGGGGGAACCAGTCGGCATAATCCTGGTCGAAGGTCATTTGTGTCGGATTGCCGCCGTCAGCTGACATCCGCCAGATCTTCATTGATCCGGTGCGCTCCGAATTGAAGAAGATGTCCCCGTCCGGGCTGTAGTCGGGTCCGTCATCCAGCCCGGCAGTATTGGTGAGTTGCCTTTCTCGCCCCCCTTCCGCAGGGATCGCGTACACGTCGTACTGGCCGTTTCTTTCGGCGCAGTAGGCGAGGGTTTTGCCGTCGGGCGACCATCCGTGCCAAAAGGAAGGCCCTTGCGCCGTGATCAGCCGGGGCTCCCCGCCGCCAGCTGGAACCACATAGATCAGAGAGGCCCCTTGCTCCGTGTGGTCGCTGATGGCGAGCCACTTCCCGTCCGGTGAGAAACCGTGGTCGTTGTTGTTTCGAATCAGTTTTCCGGTATCGATCTGAATCGGTTCCCCGCCGTCGACGTCAATGCGGTAGAGCAATCCGTGCCTGTTGATGACGAAATAGCTTCCGTCGCGCGACCAGTTGGGCGCCTCGAAATGATCCTTTTCGCGTCGCCGGACGGTCCGTTCGCCGCTTTCCACGTTGATGACTTCGAGCGTACTCTCCACTACGCGCTCGGCGCCTTCAGGCAAGGATCGGCTTTCCACCGAGACTCTGGAGAACACCGCCTCCTGCATCCGATCCTGCTCATGCGAGCAGACGGCCAACCCGACGTGCGGGCTTTCGCCGACTTCCACAAGGATTGATCCCACCGGCTGAAACGGGCCTCCGTTGGAGGAAATGTAGAGGGAAAAGAGATCGCCCGCGCGTTCCAATCGCAGCGTGGCCGGCGCCGTTTGATGGGCCTGAATCTCCTCGGTCGGCCCGCCGGTCTCTTTTCGATACTGCAGGGAGATCAAACCGTCGCCGTGAACGACGGCATCCGCATATGGGGCGTCCGGCTCCAGGCTCTCACGAACCATCCAACCCGCCTTGCGGTGAGGGTGTCCCCCCGCATCCGGAAACTCCACTTCGGCGGTCAACTGCAGGTCCCCTCCGATTCGCCTCCAGAGGAAGTGAAAGGCATCCCGCTCTCCCCAGATGTTGGCGCCGCTGCCGGAGACGAAATAGCGCCCGGATTCCCGATCGAACCGTGCGGAACCGGGGTGAGCCGCATCGCCGATGTCGACGCTTTCGTCAAAGATTCCCAGTCCGCCCGCATCTTCTGAGCAGGCCCCTGCAGAAAGCGCGATTAGAAAGAGCCCCCAAAAAGCCCACGATCCGTTCGTTCCATTCATTTCCCCGCCTCTCCTGTTCCAAGCGCGCGGTCCCAGCGGCCGCGCCCTTACGAGTATTGCAGATTCGCCGGAAGTTTAGCAGTTCCCCACTGCTCTCCACAGGCGTCGGAAAGCGGCGTGGATGCATGGCGCGCGACGAAGGCCTCCGCAGTCGTACTCGTGCAGTACGTCGAGGAGGTTGAGGAGCGGCAACGCGGCAGGCGCGCCGCCCTCCGGCACCGCAGTAGGACCCGCGTGCAACATCCGGGCTAGGACAGGACGCCAGCATGATATGATCCTTGGGATGAAATCCACAAGATTCAGCGCCCCTGCGCCCGCGCTTCCGACGCTTCTGTGCATGATCCTCCTGGGAATGATTCCGGGTGAATTCGC
>DATKAT010000124.1:0-2684 GCA_035514675.1 Acidobacteriota bacterium
GAGTTCGAAATTCGATGATGCGGCTTGCCGCGGCGGCCGCCGGTTCTGACGACTGAAATCTCCTCACTCCCCCAAAAACTGAAGGGCCACTTTTCGCTCCCGGGGCTTGTTGTCGAAATCAATCACGACGATCTGCTGCCAGACGCCGAGACGAAGACGGCCGTCCTGAAAGGGAACCGTCAGGGAAGGCTTCAACAGGGAGGCTCGGACATGCGAGAACCCGTTGCCGTCGCGCCAGGTCTCTTCATGATGATAATCGCGAGTGGGCGGCGCCAGCTTGTCGAAAAGCTCCTCCAGATCCTTCACCAGCCCCGGCTCGTATTCGACGGTTGTGATCCCGGCGGTTGCGCCGACGACGAAAAGCAGGGCCTGTCCGTCGGCCATCGCGGTCTGAGTCAGCGCCGTCGCGACCGCGTCGGTGACGTCGATGACGTTGCAAAAGCCGCTGGTTTTCAAATGCAGGGTCTCGCTGACGATTCTCATTGGCGATCCTTTCCGCGTTCAGGAAATCGGGTCCCGATCATTTCGAAGTCATCCGGGCGCTTCCGTCCGGAGCGCGGCTGACAGAGCGGGCAGAAATGGGTCCCGCGCTGGACCACCACGATCTTCTGCAGCTCGGAACCGCAACGACGGCATGCCATTCCTTGTCGACCGTAGACGAACAGCTCCTCCTGGTTGCGGCCCCGTTCGCCGTCGCTGTCGATGTAATCCCTGAAGGTCGTGCCCCCGAACCGAATCCCCTTCTCCAGCACCAGTTCAATGGCGCCAAGGAGCGCTTCCTTCTCCCACCTGCGCACGCGGTGAACCCTGCGCCTCGGATGAATCCCCGCAACAAACAGCGCTTCGTCCGCGTAGATGTTGCCGACTCCGGCAATCAGCGACTGGTCCAGCAGGGCCGCCTTCACCAGCGACCTGCGTCCGCTGAGCTTGCTTAAGAACGCCGCCAGGCTGAATTGATCGGTGAACGGTTCCAGACCCAGGTGGGAGAAGAATGCATGCAGCCCCGATTCGCCGGCGGGAACGAGAAACACCTTGCCGAACTTCCGAACGTCTCGGTACTGCAGAATCATCCCGCCTTCCAGAACGATTCGCAAGTGCGTGTGCCGATCGGGAGCGTGCTGACGCGTCCGCTCCAACCCTGTCGCGGCATGTCTGAAAAAGCCAGGGGCGTCCGCCTTGGCGGGATTCCGGAGCGTCAACTGGCCGGTCATTCCCAGATGAAAGACGACGGCGAACCCAGGGAATTGAAAGATCAGAAACTTTCCCCGCCGGTCGAGCCCGAGGATCCGCGACCCGACAACCGCCTCCCGAAGCCGTCGCGACGACACCTTCAAGACCGCCCCATTGCGTACAATGAGCCGCTCCACCCTCTTGTTCAGCAGCCACGGCGCCAGAGTGCGGCGAATCGTTTCAACTTCGGGCAATTCCGGCATAGGTGCGGATATTTTATTCGATTCCCTAATAGCCCGTGGTCAAAGTCCACGTGGGTCGCGTTGCGGGCGCCGCAGGCCCGGCTCCAGTACAAAGATCGGATGCCACAGTCTCATTGGACGGATTCGGAGCGGCTGGCGGAACGGAAAACTCGTCGGTCCATCTTTCCGAGCCTGGAAAAGTCAACCCCCTCTTCGGACTTTTTCGGGCCGGAAGGTCTCCAAGGGGATTCCGTTAATCGGAAATCGATGCAATCCGTCGGCCAACCGACTCACCTTTACGCGTTCGCTTCAGATGAACCGGAAATCGTTCAAATGCCTGCGGTCGCCTTTTCTTGATGGTGCGTATCTTATTGATTCGTAAGACATTTCAATGAGCGACAACGACTTCCGTTTGCAAGAGTCTGCGCCTTTTTGCTATGCAAATGGCACTGATCTTGCTAGACTGTTTCAACGCAGAGACCGAGCGACCCGGCCTGGCGACAGGCTGGAGTTGATTCGGTCTTCTCAGGCGGGGCAGACACGAGACGCCGGCAGGTTATCCTCTATACCCTCTCTGTAGCCCCACAACAACGAGCCCTAGAGGTAATCGGCCAACCGCCTGAATGCAAGTCTCCCACCTCCGGGGTCCACTGAGTTCGTGTCCTCTGGGATCCCGGAGCAAACGCTCTCCGTCTCATTCTCTTCTGCCCGACCTTTCTGAACTGAAATTTGACCTTTCGCACCACGTTTCTCATGGCAAGCAAAATTTCAGGTCAGCGAAGATTGAGCAGAGTCGCCAGGTTGGCGTCTGCGTCGATGTAGGGTTCGATGTTTCCCGTCGGCGATGCGATTAGCGTCGTGACCCCGGGACCGTGACCGGCGACGTTGCTGTATCCGTGAGCCACGACTCCGATCGTTACGGCGCCCTTCCGGAAAACCCGCCCGTAGCTGCTGTCTGCGTCCATAATGGCGACCACATCGCCGAATCGGAGCGTTTCCAGTCCGTTCTCCGCGACAACGGAGGCGTCGAACATCTGGATGTCGTAGTCTCCCGAATACGTGTGGCTTTGCCCGAGGCCTGACCCCATGATCTTGGAGGGGACCAGGTGCGTGACCGGCACCCTCAATCGACCTTCGTCGTTGACTCCCATGCCGCGGCTGGTTAAGGCGTCCATCAGGGCCGGGCCCATGTTCATGATTTTGATCCCCGTGAAATTGAGCGCCCGCATCCCCTGCCCTTTCGCTCGGATTTGAATGCGGTCTCCGATTGCA
>DATKAT010000125.1:0-3540 GCA_035514675.1 Acidobacteriota bacterium
CCTACGCTGTCTGAGGCGCGCACCCGGATGGAGTAGGATCCGGGCCGCAGGCTGTCGAGCTGGATGCGATAGCTTTCATTCGAGCTGTCGGCGATGCCGTCTTCGGGAAACAGTACGACCCAGGGCCCGCTGTCGACGGAGAATTCCGCCTGGTAGACGAGGCTTCCAGAAGCGTTGACTTCAAGAGGCAGGGTGGCGTTCTGACCCTGAATCCGGGGCGTGCCGAATCGGATGGCCGGAGCGGTGTTCGAGACGGTGAATGCAGAGCTGACCATTTCCGCCCGCAGACTTTTCCCGGGAGGATTGCTGCGATGGTCCGAGGCGGTCAGCCGGATCTGGTATTCGCCGTCGGGAAAGCTGGCGCCGTCCATGGTGTAATTGTTCTCGGTCAGGTCCTCATCCAGAACGTTCCATCGGGTTTCGCCCACCCGTCGATATTGCAGGGTGAAGATCAGGTCGTCATCATTGGGATCGGAAGCGGCCCAGGAAAAGCTGCGCGCGCCCGGGATGTAGACGGGTCGCGCAGGGGGCGTCACCCGAGGCGACTCAATTTCGCGGATCTGTTTTGGCAGGGTCAGCGAATGGGAGCCGTCGGGTCCTCCCGGCGCGACCCCGCCGGCCGGATTTGCGGGTGGGAGCTTCAGAAAGGCAACGCCTGGGGCATGGACCGTCAGTCTAGCGATTTCGGGGGCCGCGTTTCGCTGCATATAGGAGATGGAGACTGAGTCGATTTCATTCGACTGGCTGATAAGCGCGCCGCTGCCCTGCGCCGGGAACTCGACTTTCCACTGCAGGTAACGGGCAGGCGGGCTTTCCACGCGACTCCCAGAGGGATCGGTCAGGGGGCCGTGCCATTCGCTCCAGGTCTCGCCGGGTTTGCGGGTGTTTCCAGAGCGGGTGAAGATCCGCACGGGATCGCCAGCGGGGTTTAAGACCCTCCAGCGCGCTTTCCCCCAATCGGCGGTCATTCCCGCGTCCAGAGCATGGGATTCAAAAAACGCCTGAGCGCTGGGGCGGGACTGCACGCGCAGAATCTTGCCCAGGTTGCTGGTAACCGCCAGCAGGGAGCTCTCCCTTTCCAACAGGCGCGTGACGTGATCCTCTCCCGTCTCGACCAGAACGGTCAGGAAGCGCTGGGGGCTGATTGCCAGAATCCTCCCTTTGTCTCCGGTCGCCAGCAACAAGTTTCCGTCGTCTCGAACCAGCAGGTCGAAAACCACTTCATCGCTGGAAGCGTAAAGCGTTTCGACCAGGTTATCCTTATCGATCCGGTAGACTTCGAGCCGAGCCCCTTGCGCGCGCGGAACCGTTTGCACGACGGATTCTTCGGTCGACGCTGCGCCGGAAGCCGACGGGGACGCCGTCCTGGCGGACGAGCCCCCTTCTCCGCTTTCCCCGGCCGACAGGGCGGCGGCGAAAACATTTCCATAGCGGTCCACCGTAATGGCCTTCATCTCCTGAAGAGGCGAGTCATGCAGCACGAAAGCGCTGCCGGCTGCGGAGACGCGGTACAGGCGGCCGCCGGGTGCAGTTCCAGCCAGCAGGTTCCGATTGATATCCCACCCTAGACGGACGATATGGGTTTCGCTGCTGTCATAGAAGACGCTGCTCTGTCCGCTTTGAGCGACGCGGTGAATGACTCCTCGCGGCCCGGTGCCGACATAGACGTTGTTTTGATCATCGATCTCCAGCGACCAGATGAACTTGTCGTCGGGCCGAAAGAAAACCTCCGCCTGACCCTGCGGCGAAATACGGTAGACCTTTCCGTCCGGCGCCGTTGCGGCGTACACCCGATTCAGGGAGTCGACTGCCAGGGCGAAAACGCCCGGTTCTTCCAGCGTCGTCCACTCCGAGGCAGGTCCTCCTGTCGCCGGAAACCGAAAAATCTTGCCGTTGCTGCCCGTTCCCGCAAAGAGGTTCCCGCTCCTGTCCAGCACCGCGGAATAGACAAACGCTTCGCGGGTATCCAGAATCGTTTCCAGCGCCGGAGCGACGACGAGTCGCCCGGAGCTGTTCATGGCGATGCCTTCTCCTCGACCGCTGAGAAACTGATCGAACGTGGAAACCGTCCAGATTCTAGGCTGAGTCGCCCAGAGAAGGGATGCGGTCAGGCAACCGGCAAGGAGCGCTCCGAACGCTCTTCTCATGATCTCGCTCATCCTTATTCCTGATTTTTCTGACGGGACGGCGCTGCGGCTATCGTTCTATTTCAACCTCAATGACCTGATGTCCGGCCAGCACGCCGTCGGTCGCTGGGAGTTCATGCTCTACGTAAACGGATCGGTTGATCGGGCGGACGTCGCCGGAGGTTCGATTCGAGCCGTAGAGAGCCAGAAGCGACGGCGGCAGATGGGGCATCCCTTCGCCCCCGATCACGGCCCCCTTTTCTTCGCGGAAAAGACGAATATACAAGCGGTCGTTTTTCTTCAAATTGTTGATGGCCTTGACCAATTGCCGCAGGTCTCGTGGAATGAATTCGCCGCCGTCATTCAACTCGCTGTCGGCCCGCGTCAGCGTCAGCCCGTCGCCGACCGAGATCTTGAGCGGTCCGGGCTGGACGGCCTCCGGAATTTTGACAGGATAGGTTTCGGAGGCCACTTCTCCGTTGGCTCGTCGGAGGAAAACCGTCAACTCGAGCTCCTCGCCCGGCCTGGCCTTTAGTTTGTTGAGCCAGATCTTGTCCAGGGAGGCTTCGTTGATCCGCTCAGTCGCAACGATTTCCAGATCCACGCTTTCGACGACGATATTCTCAAAGCCGCTGTTGAGGATGAAGTTGACCGGAGCGGCTGCGGTGACGGCAGCCAGAGCCGGCGAACTGGCCAGATCCGCCACGTTGTTCTGAAAATTCACGTCTGGATGATCTTGAAGCGAAATCCGGCAACGCACCTGCAGCGTCTGCCCGCCGATGGCCCGCTCGGAGGCGATAATGCTGTTGTGAATGGTGAAGGTCAGTAGAAAAGGAGCGAGAAAGTCATCATTGACGATTTCGAATTCGTACTGCTTCGACTCGTTCCGGCTCGTCCTGAGATGCAGCTTCACTGGGATCATCTTGGGCTTCTCATCCCGAATTCCCATGATCCCCGTAGCACGGTCCTGACGGATGCTCCCGACAAACGGGCCGCTTCCGGAAAGCTTCTGGCTGCTGGAAAGGCTTGGCACCACCCCCAACACCGCTCCCTTGTGCATCGGCATGTCCGTATATCCGATGCTCAGGAAGGGATGGCCGAAAGCGTAGATGCGATTGCCGTCCACATGCGTGACAGTCCCGCTGGCGCTGGCGTTCATGTCTCCGCGCACGATGCCCACCGTCACCGTTGAACCCGGCTCCAGCGTCGCATCGATCGCTTCGTCGATCCGCGCGTTGGCCGAACCGGCGATCGGCGCAAATCCCAGCGAACCCAGAAAAGAGCTGTAAGCGTTGACCGTCTCCTGGTGGAAGCCGGGCAGATGCAAAGGCGTGGCAATCGGTCGAAGGGCCCCCATGGTCTGCAGCGCGCCCAGCAACGGGAATCGTTCTGCGGGTTTGCCCACCAGATCTTC
>DATKAT010000126.1:0-5510 GCA_035514675.1 Acidobacteriota bacterium
CTTTTCAACTGGAATCGATCGCCCCAGTGGAGGGAGACTGCGCGGGAAATCCTGGCCGTGCGGAATTTAGAGGTCGTGGACTGGAGAACGGTCCCGACGCGGCCGGAAGTGCTGGGCGCCATCGCTGCCTCCAGCCTGCCGGAAATCCTGCATCTGGTCGTGAAAGGGAACCTGTCGCGAAAAAATCTGTTCCTGGCGCGGCGCGAACTGGAGAAGCGGATCGCCGACTGCGCGGTGGTTTCGTTTTCCGCAGATGTGATCGTTTACAAGGCGCTGGCGCAAGCGCAGGACCTGGAGGCTTTCTATCCGGATTTGAGCGCGGGCGACTACGATTCCCATTTTGTGGTCTTTCACCAGCGGTACAGCACCAACACCTTTCCAGCCTGGAGGCTGGCCCAGCCGTTTCGAGCGCTTGCCCATAATGGCGAGATCAACACGATTGCGGGAAACCGGCTCTGGTGGCGCAGTCGTGAGGATCGCTTCTTGCGGGCGGTTTTCGGAGACGAAGCGGAAATCGCGGCGCCCGTCCTGCAGGAGAACGCCTCCGATTCTCAGAGCCTGGACAACGTGTTTGAGTTTCTTCAGGCTGCCGGCTGGGATCCGTTTCGTGCCGCGGTGGCGTTGATCCCTCAGGCTTGGGAAAAGGACTCCTCGCTGGACGAAGGGATGCGGCGGTTTTATCGATATCACGGCGCTTTCCTGGAGCCGTGGGACGGACCCGCAGCGGTGGTCTTCTCCGATGGCGCGAAGCTGGGCGCCGTTCTGGACCGAAACGGATTTCGGCCGCTTCGACTGGTTCGCTCCCGGGACGGTTTGGTGGTGGCCGGCTCGGAGTTCGGTATGGTCGACGTGGATCCCGCTTCCATTGTGGAGCAGCGAAATCTGGAGCCCGGGGAGATCGTCGGCATCGATTTCGAGGCTTCGGCTTTTCTGGATGACGCCGCCGTCAAAGGAGCGGTCGCTGACGCTTCAACCCAGGAAGCCGCCGGAGTGCGGTTTTCGGGGCTCAGCGAGGGCGGGGCCAGGCGAGGACGACTCGATTCGGAATGCGAAGGACGGGGCGACGTAGAGTTTCGACAGCGCCTTGAGGGGTATTCGCGGGAGGAATGGGAGTTCATCGTGCAGCCCATGATCCAGGAAGGGAAGGAGCCGGTCGGCTCGATGGGCGACGATACGCCTCTGGCAGTACTTTCCGACCGAAGGCGGCCTCTGTTCCACTATTTTCGCCAGCGCTTCTCGCAGGTCACGAACCCGCCGATGGATCCCCTGAGGGAGTCCGGGGTGATGTCTCTCGGCCTGCTTCTGGGCCGCCGCCCCAATCCCTTTTTACCGGGCCGTGAAGGCGCCGGCCAGATCCAACTGGAAAGTCCCTTCTTGACCCTGGATCAACTGAACGAGATCTGCCACTTGCGGCGGACCGCCGTTTGCGACCCCTGCTTTTCTCCCGGCGAGTCTCTGCAGGGGCGGCTGCAGGAATTGCTGGATGGGGCCTTGCGGGCCGTCGCGGAAGGAAAGGACATTCTAGTGGTGTCGCAGCGGTCCGCCGGTCGGGACCGGATCGCGATTCCGAGCGCGCTGGCGATCGGATACCTGCAGCACGGCTTGATTCATCGAGGCGTCCGCTGCGAAATCGATCTGGTGGTCGACTCCGAGGACGTGCGCGACAGCCATCATTTCGCCGTTCTGATCGGCTACGGCGCTTCGGGCGTCTGCCCGCGGCTGGTTCTGGAGAGCCTCGAAGACGAGCGCCAGGTCGGACAGTATCGCAAGGCCGTGGAGGACGGCTTGCTGAAAATCCTGTCGAAGATGGGAATCTGTACGATGCCGGGATACCACGGCGCCCAGGTTTTCGAGATTCTGGGCTTGGGCCCTGAGATCGTGGAGGACTGCTTTCTGGGAACCCCTTCCCCGATCGGCGGCCTCACCTACGACGAACTGCGGATGGAGCTGGAAGGTCGTCATGCGGAGGCCGTGGCGCTGGAAGGCCTGGTCTTGGGGGGCTTTCACCGATACCGGAAGGGAGAGGAGCACCACGACTTCAATCCAGCTGTCGTCAAGGCCCTGCAGGCGGTGGCTCAGGGCAAGGAGGGCGCCTACGCTCGGTTTCAGGAGGTTTTGGCCGCTCGACCGCCGGTGTCGTTGAAAGATTTGCTGGAGTTTCGGTGCGACGGCGAGCTCCCCCTTGAGGAGATCGAGGGGGCGGAGGCGATCTTTAAGAGATTTCACTCTTCGGCCATGTCCCTGGGGGCCTTGAGCCCGGAGGCCCATGAAACGCTCACCATCGCTATGAATCGGATCGGGGCCCGCAGCAACAGCGGAGAGGGAGGGGAAGATCCCGAGCGGACTCGTTCCCGGGGCTCCAATTCGGATCGGAGCAGCCGCATCAAGCAGGTCGCCTCGGGGCGATTCGGCGTCACCACCGAGTATCTTGTATCGGCCGATCAGCTTCAGATCAAGATGGCGCAGGGGAGCAAGCCGGGGGAAGGAGGCCAGCTGCCGGGCCACAAGGTGACCGACTATATCGGATTCTTGCGAAAGGCCGACGCCGGCACGACTTTGATTTCTCCCCCCCCGCATCATGACATCTACAGCATTGAAGACCTCTCCCAGTTGATTTTCGATCTGAAAACGGTCAATCCCTCCGCCGAGATCAGCGTTAAGCTGGTTTCGGAAAGCGGCGTTGGAGCCGTTGCGGCCGGCGTCGTGAAAGCGGGCGCCGATCAGGTCCTGATCAGCGGAAACAACGGAGGAACCGGGGCCTCCCCCCGCACGTCCATCAAGTACGCCGGGACGCCGTGGGAACTGGGGCTGTCCGAAACCCAGCAGGTGCTGCTGGCCAACGGCCTGCGCTCGCGGGTGCGATTGGCCGTCGACGGCGGATTCAAAAACGGCCGGGACATCATCATTGCAGCCATGCTGGGCGCCGAGGAATTCGGATTCGGGACTTCCGCGCTGGTGGCCGCCGGATGCGTCATGGCCCGGGCCTGCCACGAAAACACTTGTCCGGCGGGCATCGCGACGCAGGATCCGGCCCTGCGCAAGCGATTCGTTCGGGACCCGGATCGAGTCATCCGATATCTGACCTCCCTGGCCGAGGAAATCCGATATCTCCTCTCCAGAATCGGCGTTCGATCTCTGGGGGAGTTGATCGGACGGACCGATCTGCTGGAAATCAGAAAACTACAGGCGGGAAAGAGTCGTCACCTCGATCTTTCTCCGCTGCTGCATCGCCCGCAGGAGAACCGAATCCGACGGGTCGAAGGCGCCGGCCGCAGGCGGAATCGCCTGGATCGGTTGATCGAGTCGAGCCTGCAGGCCAACGAAGGCATGTCGCTGGCGTTCCCCATCAACAACGGCGAGCGGTCGGTCGGCGCCGAAATGTCCGGCAAGCTGGCCCTTTGGCGATTGCAGGGGAATCGCTTCGATCGAGAGATCGCGGCCGAATTCAGCGGCGTCGCAGGGCTGAGTTTTGGAGCTTTCAACGAGCAGGGCATCCATTTGACTTTGATCGGAGAAGCCAACGACTACGCAGGCAAGGGAATGTCGGGCGGGCGGATCATCATTCGTGCTCGACCTGAATCCGGCGCCCAGTCGTCTTCATTCGCCGTGGCCGGAAACACCGTCCTTTACGGCGCCACGGGCGGCGAGTTTTTCGCCGCCGGTCGTGCCGGGCAGCGGTTCGCCGTACGCAATTCAGGCTGTACCGCCGTAGTCGAAGGGGTGGGCGATCATGGTTGCGAGTACATGACCGCCGGCACGGTCGTGATCCTGGGTCCGGTGGGAAGGAATTTTGGAGCCGGCATGACCGGCGGCGTCGCTTACGTTCTGGATCCTACGGGCCTGCTTTCCAGGCAGGCCGCAGCCGATTCCGTGGCCTGGGGAGCCGTCGACGAGGAGGAGGAACTGGAGCGGCTCCATCGACTCATCTGGATGCACTCCCGCTGGACTCACAGCCAGCGGGCTGCGGATCTTCTGCAGGACTGGAAGCGGGTGCGCGAACAGGTGGCGCGAGTGTTGCCTGCGGACAAGGCGGCTTCAGCGGTCCCGCTCGTCGCCAGCGCCGGGTGACGATTCAGCCGCGGCTACCTGTAGCCGGGAAGTCCCTTCGGAAGGATGCGACCAGGCTGGCCTTCTTCCCTTCATCCACTGAAAATGAGAGACTGGCGCGATGAAACGATTGAAGTCCAGCCGTCTGGCCGTTCTGGGACTGGGAAAAATGGGCGGCATCCTGGCCCGGTCTTTTCTGGACAGAGGGCTGCTCAAGGCGGCCCAACTGGAAGCCACTGTCAAGCGGCCCCAGCGCACCGAAATTCTGGCAAAAGAGCTCGGGATCGCAGTTGGCGCGGATAACGTCGCAGCGGTTCGGCGCAGTCGAATTCTGATTCTGGCGGTCAAGCCCGGAACCGTGATGCAGGTGGTTCGGGAGATCGCCCCGGAACTGACCGACGACCATCTGATCATATCCATCGCCGCCTCGGTCACCTGCACCTACATCGAACGGCTTCTCGAGCGTCCGGTTCGGGTCGTCCGCGCAATGCCCAACACGCCCTGCTCGGTGGGCGTCGGGATGACCGGGATCTGCGCAGGCAAGCATGCGCTCCCCGAGGACCTGGAGCTGGCGCGAGCGCTGTTCGAGGCGGTCGGCAAGACGGTGACGCTGGAGGAAAAGCATATGGACGCAGTAACCGGTCTTTCCGCCAGCGGCCCCGCGTTCATCTACATCATCCTGGAATCGCTGGCCGAGGCGGGGGTCAAGGTCGGCCTGCCCAGAGACGTCGCTACGCTGCTGGCGGCGCAAACGGTCCGGGGGGCCGCGGAGGTCGTACTGGCCACCGGCAGCCATCCCGCCCTGCTCAAGGACTCCGTCACAACGCCCGCTGGCTGCACCATTGATGGAATTCTGGAGCTGGAGGAAGGCAAATTGAGAGTCACCCTCGTCAAAGCAGTGATGAAAGCCACCCAGCGCGCCGGCGAACTGGTCATGACCGATCTGTAAACCTGGTTTTAATGCGAAGTGCTTAGTGCTTGGTGCTGTGTGCTGGGTGCTAATGAAGCTCGTTCCGGCCACTGAAATTGCGGAAGCGCCGGATGTCGGAGCGACGGGAGCCGTTTCGGGGCCCGTTGACGGGCTAGTGAACGTCGCCCGCTTTGCGGGCTTCTGGGGCTTGCGCCCCGTGACGGGCGCTACGAATTCTGAGGGCGGCCTCATCCCGGCCCTCACGTGACTGGGCTAATGACTGCCGGCCTTGCGACCATGCGCCGCATTCGCATTCTTTGTTTCGATCGCCAACACCGACTAAAATCTCAAAAAGTGTCACCCATGTGCCCGGTCTATACCCCGGGCACTGCGCACCCAGCACTAAGCACCCAGCACCCAGCACCTACGAAGCACCACGCACTTAAGCGTCAGCGATCGGTCCAACCCGGCCCTCTGACGACGCGTCCGGGCGTGGCCCACGTATGCTCTCCGTCGCTCAGCACCCGCACGCCGTTGACGAAGACGTGGCGAA
>DATKAT010000127.1:0-5759 GCA_035514675.1 Acidobacteriota bacterium
TCGACGCCTTCGGCGACTGCTTCAAGATTCAGGCTGTGCAGGAGAGAGATCAGCCCTCGAACGAGGCTGGCGTGACTGGCCTCGTCTTCAATCGAACTGACGAGAGACTGGTCGATCTTGACCGAATGCAGCGGAAGTTCCCGCAGCAATTGGATGGAGCTCTGATCCGATCCGAAATCGTCCAGGCACAGCTGGAGGGAAGCGTGGGGAAACAGTTCGTGCAGGCTGTCTATAAGTCCGTTGGGAGACTTCAGGCAGGTTTCCCGGATCTCCACAATCAGTGAGGCGAATCCGGATTCCTTGACTCGCGAAATGCTCTCTAGAAGCAGGCGATTCATCCGTCGGTCGCGCATCTGGGCGCAGGAAAAGTTCACCGCAAGCGAGATTTTCGATCGCAGTTCGGGCGGAAGCCACTGACCGGTCTGTCGCAAAGCCTCCTGCAGAACCCAGGTTTCGATCTCCTGCAGGTGCACCGTCTGCTCCGCGAAGGGAAGAAACAGGGCTGGTTTGATGAGGCCGAAATCCGGATGGTTCCACCGGAGAAGCGCTTCTACGGCCGAAATTCGCCCCGAATGCATGTCCAATTGCGGTTGATAGAGCAGGACGAATTCCTTCCGGTCCAGCGCCCTCCGAATGTCTCGAGAGAATGCGGCCTCTTTGAGAATGCCGAAGTTGATCTCCGGCTTGAAGAACTGGTAATCGCTTTTGGCCCAGTTCTTGGCCTGATACATGGCGGCGTCGGCCCGCGCGATCAGGGTCTCGGCGTCTTTACCGTCAGTAGGATACAGACTGATTCCAAGACTTGCCGTCATCTCCACTTGCTGATCCTCGATCGGGATCGGATCAGAGATGTTTTCCAGAATCTTTGTGGCGATTCGCGCGATGTTCAATTCGCTCCCGACGTTATTCAGGAGAATGACGAATTCGTCGCCTCCGATGCGACAGGCCGAATCGCTCTGTCGAATCGCATCTTTTAGCTTCTCCGCAATGGCTATAAGGACCTTGTCGCCCGCAGCGTGACCGAACCGATCGTTGATAGGCTTGAATTTGTCCAGGTCCAGGAAGAGCACGGCCACGGTCTGATCGTCTTTCGGTCGCCTGTCCGCCTGCGCCAGCGCGCTTCGCAATTGTTCAAACAGCAACCTGCGGTTGGGAAGCCCCGTCAATTCATCGTAATTCGCTTCAGCCTCGGCTTTTTTCAGTTGAATTCCGTAACGAACGGCGCGCTCCCACAGATGCGGGTCTTGATGTTCCCAATAGAGAAAGTCCTGCACCGAACCGTCGAGAAAGCGCCTCAGCTCCTCGCTCTGTTCCTGCGTTCCGACTAAAATGACCGGCATTTCTGGCGTTCTTTGTCGAATTTCCGCCAGCAGTTCATCCAAGGAGGCTCCGAATTCGAAGTCCAGAAGCAGCAGGTCGTATGCTGCTTCCATCAGGTGCACTTCCAACTGCGAATGCGTGGAGGCGGCAACCACATCCATTTTCGGCGCCCGACATCTTGAAAGGAGCCCAGCGAGTCGGGTCGCAGGCTCCTGGCGGTGACTGGCCAGCAGCAGACTCAGGGTTTCCTTGCCGGAGTTCGGGACAGCCCCCTCGAGATCCGATTCGGGTGGCTTCGGGTCATTCTGCGATTCGTCCGCCGATTGCACAGCCTCTTGTTCGGGCCTGACTTCCGAATGGGCTGCAGTCGGGCCTTCAGTCCCAATCGTCGGGTCAAAGGCGGACTGAAGGGCGGCCAGAGCGTCCTGGGCACGGAGTTGGATAAATTCGATCTCAGACGTCGAGACTTGATCCGATATGGCGGGACGCCTGCAAGCTTCAAGGAGCTGGATCAGACCCTGAGCGATGCCTTTGGAGTCGAAGTACAGGACCCGATCATGGATCTCCAGAAAGGATCCTTGAAGAGCTGAAGCCAGTTGCTTGAGCGGATGAAGCGCCTGTCCCTTTTCGAAAAGGCCCCTTTGATTCTTCTCCAGGACTTCGATTCGTGAAAGAATTCGCCTCAATTCTGAGATAACGCCCTGGTGCAAATCCGCGGTCATGAAATCGATTCACGTCTTCGGCCGGGCTGGCCTGGCCGCCTTTTCCTCGAATGGATTCCCGTTGCCCCACTTCCGCGATCTGCATCCGACGCCGGAAGCCCCCGATTACACGATACACTTTCACCAATATCCCCTTATTGGCAAATTATTGAACGCAATAAACGTTCCCTTGTAAATCCCCGCTCCTGCGAAGCAGCTCTTCGCTCGCGCTTTGGCATTATCCGACCGGACTTTAGAATCCCAAACTTTTTTCCGGAAATCGCCAACCGGCGCGATATCGAGGATAGCTTGGAATCGGTTTTGTAAGGCGAACCGACGATGCCTGCAGCGATTCCAGTCTCTGAAATGGACTCCCCGGCCTCTGTGTAGATCCTTACACAGTTTCTGTAACTTGAACTTCTCCAGCAACCGGTCCCATTTGTTGCGTTTTGCTGAGCGGGCCACGGAGGATGCGCGATCGCACCCGGCCCCGGGACTGACCCGGTCCCAACTGCGCGGCGCCGGATGGCTGGAACGGATCTTGCAAGCTGTCGCTTCGCAAATGTATCGAACGGAATGAGGTATGAGATAACGATTGCGTTTCCGAACTGTCGATCCGAAACGGTCGAAGCGAGGATGGCGAATGAAGGAATGGGGACTGCGAATCCTAATGGCGGGGCTTGCCGCGGCGATCTTATTCTGCGGGACTCTGACCGCCCAGCCGCGGCTGATCACCTCCACCTACCTGGGAGGGGCGGCCTCCGACAGCGTCCGGCGTGTGGCCGTGGATGGATCGGGAAACATTTATCTGGCGGGAATCACGCGTTCGGGCGACTTTCAGACCACGGCTTCCGCGTTTCAGCGCCAGTTGCAGGGCGGGTTTGACATCTTCGTCACGAAGCTTTCGCCGGACGGCAAAACCGTCCTTTACTCCACGCTGCTCGGCGGCAGCGGAGATGACGAGGTGCTGGGGCTGGCGGTGGGCGGCGACGGCAGCGTCTACCTGACGGGTCGGACCTCGTCAGCCGATTTCCCGCAGCAGGGGCCGTCTGAACCCTACGCCGGCGGTGACTTCGACGCCTTCCTGGCAAAGCTGAATCCTTCCGGTTCTCAGATTTCGTTCTCTCGGCTTGTGGGCGGGAGTGGAACCGATGCTGGACACTCCATCGCGCTGCTCGTCAATGACCGAGTTGCCGTGGGAGGCGCCACCGACTCCGCGGATTTTCCGGCTCAAGATGCGATTCAAGGTAAAAGAGGCGGCGGGACCGACGGTTTCGTATCGGTTTTTTCCAGTACCATGGGAGCGCTGGAATTTTCCACTTATCTGGGCGGAAGCGGCCGGGATGAAGTCGCCCGGTTGAAAGCCCATCCTTCCGGCGATCTGATCGTCGCCGGCGACACGATCTCGACCGACTTTCCTACAGTCGACGCCCTGCAGGAAACGAAAAGAGCCGGCAACGACGCGTTCGTCGCCCGCATCGATTTGCAGGACTTGAGGCTGGTTTTCTCCACCTTCTTCGGAGGAAATCAGAGCGATCTGCTAAGCGCCATGACCGTCGATTCGTCGGGGGCGATCTACATTGCCGGAGATTCTTCAAGCACCGACCTGCCGGTTCGAAACGCGTTTCAACCGGTTTCGGCCGGGGGAGGCGACATATACGTCTCAAAACTTGCCGGCGACGGCTCTGAAATCCTCTACGCATCGTATTTCGGCGGCGGCGGCGCCGAATCGGTGCGCGGAATCGTTCTGGACGATCAAGGAGGGCTCTATGTTGCGGGAGGCACCAACTCTGCGAACCTCCCCCTGGTCAATCCGATGAGTTCAAGTAACGGCGGAGTACAAGGATTTCTAGCGAAAGTCAGCCCTTCCGGCGCCCAGTTGCTCTTCAGCACCTATGTGGGCGGAAACAGCCTGGATATCATCGACGCACTGGCCCGCAGCAGTGACGGGACGCTGATCGTGGGAGGCATCACCGACTCGATCGACTTTCCTAAGGTCGACGCGCTGCAGTCGAGTTTCGGTGGGCGGGGCGTTTTTTCCACGACTGACCAGGGGGCCAACTGGGTTCCGGCGGCAAACGGCCTCCCAGGTCGGGACGTGGCGGCTGTGGTGGCTATTTCGGGACGCGTTTACGCCTGCACTTCGAGCGACGGCCTCTGGATGTCGACCAACAACGGAGCGAGTTGGCAGGTCATCGGCCTGGAAGATCGCGCCGTGGTGTCGGCGGCCGCCAATCCGCAAGATACGAATGTCATCGTGGCCGTCACAACGACGGGAGTCTTTAAGACGACCGACGGCGGCAACAACTGGCAGCAGAGGACGGAAGGACTGGAAAACGTGCCTGCTTCCGGAATTCGGGCCATCAAAGCTGACGGAAACAACTTCAATAACCTGTTTTTGGCGACTTCGCAAGGGCCCTTCACCAGCACCAACGCCGGCGAGACCTGGCGCGCCATCAGCAGCAGCCTGCCGGATTCGCCCCCCGCAAAGAACGTCTTCTCGATCGCAGTCGAGCCCGGGAATCCGCAGAATCTCTACATCGGAACTCAAGGGGCCGTTTTCCGCAGCGACAACGGCGGCCAGACCTGGTTGGAAACCTCCTTTAAGGACGTCGGCATCGTGCGCGCCCTGGCGATCTCGCCTTCAAACCCATCGGTCGTCTTCGCCAGTGGAGAATTCATGGGCGGACCATTCCCTGGCCACTATGTTGCGAAGACCTCTGACCGGGGCAATGAGTGGCGAGCCCTCCGGGTGGAGTTTTCGGCAAACGACCCGATGAGCAGCGCCATCACGAGCCTGGCGGTAGACCCCGCCAATGATGGAACGATTTTTGTGGGCACGGCTTCCGAAGGGGTGATCGCAGGAACGAATTTCGTCGGTAACGGCGCCAATATTTCCTGGCAGAAGAAAGTCAATGGTCTGGCCAGCAGGGAAATCCGCACCCTGAACTTCCCGCCGAATTCCAACCGCCTGTTCGCCGCCGCCGCCAGCGGGGAGGACGGCTTTTTCGCCAGGGTTCAGCCGATCAACAGGTTTTACTTTGCCGAGGTCGGCAACGGCCGGTCCGGAAGGATACAGTTCCAGACTTCGCTGACACTGACCAATCAAGGGGATGACGCCGAGGCGCTGGTCGAGTTTTTCGGCCGCGACGGAAAGCCCGTCGCCTTCGACTTCGGGGATGGGCCGGTTGCGAGCCTGCAGCCGGTAATTCGCAAAGGAGAGACCTTTTTTGCCAAGAGCGAAGGAACAGGGCAACTGCTGGATGGATACGCCCGGGTGACGGCGCCCGACTCGGTCGCCGGAACGGCCGTCTTTACGCGCACGGATCTCGTCATTCAGGGAATCACGCTGTACGAGGCAGGGGTGCCGGCCACGCGGGCCTTGACCGCATTCCGCTTTCTGCTCGATTCGCTGGGAGACCAGGATACCGGGTTGGCCGTCGTCAACGTCGGCGATTCTCTGGGTCAGCCGGAAGCGGACAACGAAATCACCTTCACGCTCTTAGACTCCGACAGAAACAAGATTTCCGAACGGATTCTGGCGATGAAAAACGGCGAGCATACGGCGATGTTCGTCCGTGAACTTTTTCCGGATGTCGCCATCCAGGCCGGACAGATGCGGGGATCGATCGAGGTGTCGGCTCAGCAGCCGGTGGCGGCCCTGACCATCCGGCAGCGTGACAATCCGGCCAAAGAGTTTCCACAGGAGGTCGCCACGCTGGTGCCGTTTCCGCTGGC
>DATKAT010000128.1:0-9774 GCA_035514675.1 Acidobacteriota bacterium
CTGAAGGAGTTGAAGCCTCGCTTCCCCAATCTTTCGGTCGGAGTGGCCCTGACGGTGACGGCGGCCAACCAGGATCGCCTCGATGAATTCTTCGAATTCGTGACCAGGGAGCTGCAGCCGGACGCGGTGACGATCACGATGGCCCGCGGAAACCCGATCGATCCGGAGCTGAAGAAGGTCGATCCGGAGAAATACTCCCGCTTCGCCCGAAAAGTCATCGCCCATCGTCGGCGCAACGGCCATGCCGCATCCTGGAGGGATCGACTGGTGATCGCGAAGGAGGAGGAGACGTACCGGCTGGTGCGCGACGCTTCGGTGTCCGAGAAGCGAATCTCCCCGTGCTTTGGAGGCGAACTGATCGGCGTGCTGAGTGAAACCGGCGAAGTGTATGTTTGCGAGACCCTGGACAGAAGCATGGGAAACGTTCGCGACTTTGACGGAAATCTGGGACGTCTTTGGAAGGCGGCGGCCGCCGCCGAGGCCCGGAAATACCAGAAAACCCTGGGTTGCCAGTGCACCTACGAATGCGCCATGAGCGTCAACACGCTCTTTCACCCCGCCAAATCGCTCAGAATTCTGAAAAATTCGCTGTTCAGCAGCGCAAGCAACAGACATGCTGGTTGACCCGACGTCGCGTTGGGCGGGGGGCGGATTCGAAATTCAATTCACGCCTGGCGGCCTGTTTCGCTTGGGGCGGCGCTTCCTGCCAATCTTCGCAGGAAGCCAGCGACGAGGGCCGCCTCGGCCCAAAGCATCTGGATGAAGAGGAACGCAAGTCCCGCCGCCGCGAATCCCAGCCCTCGACGCCTTCTCAAGTAGAGGAACAATCTTGCATTGAGGGCCGCAAACAGCGTCGCAAGGAGCGGCAAAAGGTTCAGTGCGCCAGGAAAGCGAAGGGCTGCGGCGGCCGTCATCAGACAGGCACCGGGGAGCAGCAGCGAGGCGATCCGGCTCCATCGGTGCGCCCTGAAGGCGAAGCGCCTCTCCGCAGGGTCCAAGGGCACGCTCTGCAAAGCTTGCACGGTCTGCCAGTCTTCCCGAAGAAGCGTCTTCAGATCGTATTTCTTCAGATGAACCCCGCGAACGCGTCGATCGATGACGAATCGAAACCCGCGGGATCCAAGACGGACCCCGAGTTGAAAATCCTCGCCCCTGCTCAAACTGGAATCAAATCTCCCCGCTGCGATCAGGATCTCTCGTTGAACGCAGAAAATCGGCGTGTGCAGAAACGGGCTCAGCGTTTCGGTTCGTTCATAGAGAAGGCAGGTCAGCAGATTCTTGTAATTGGAAAGGAAGTCCGTGTGAGGGATCTTCGGATGATAAGTCCCCAGCACTCCGGCCACTTCCGGTCTGTGGGAGTAAAGGCGCAAGGACTCCCGAATCGATTCAATCGCGTTTGAGGGGAGCACGACGTCGGAATCGAGAAAAAGCAGCCAACGATGGGAGGCGCGCTCCAAGCCCAGATTCCGGGCGGCGGCCGGACCCGTCGGGCGATCGTTTCGGATGCGCTGAATCGGCAAGGTCGAATGCGCGGCCCAAGCGTGCAGGATGCCGGCCGTGCCGTCGGTCGAGCCGTCGTCCACGGCTATGACTTCGACGTGTTGCGTCCGGTTGGCCTCCAACGCCTGCAGACAGGCGAGCAAAGTCGCTTCGGCGTTGCGGACCGGCACGATCGCGCTCAGCGGATAGGATTCCGCCAGATCCGCGCTTCGCTTCCGTCCGGCAGAGGACAGCTTGCCGCCAGTTGCCAATTTTCTTTCTCCAGAAAGCTGTAAACCCTTTCGTTGAACCGGGTGATATAGGATATTCCCTGGAGGCCGGTTTTTCCAACCGCCCAAGAGGCCGAGTTCAGAGCCGGAACGAAGTTCTCTTCGCCCCCCACGCGATAGACTTCGATCGTCCTTCCCCTCCGCACAGCCTCCAGCAGCAGGGCCGTCGGATGAAAGAACGGCGCGTCGGGGATAAAGGCCACTCGGCTTTCGTTCCCCACCAGCTCGACGATTCGACTGTGGCACCAGTCTTCGCGGCGGGGAGGGCCCGTCACGCCCAGATAGTCCGGCGTGAAAAAGACCCATTCTCGGGCGAGGTTTGCGTAGTCGGGATCCGGCTCTTGGGAGAAGAGGGCGATTTTGCCCGGCGTCAGGGGAATCGGGAAGGAGACCGCCAGGAACTGCCCGCACGCCAGAGCGGTCATCAGCCCCATCGCCCGCAGGCTGTTCTGAAGGGGGGCCAGCATCAGCATTACCAGCAGACCCGCCAGAGGAAGGATGTAGCGGGGATCCTTGGCCTGCAGAAGCGTCAGCAGGAACCATCCGCCGAGCAGCGGGGCCAGGATCCAACGGGAGCTTCCTCTGGCCAGACTCTTCCAGTCGGCGAACGCATAGGCGGCCAGCAAGGTCAGCGGCAGGAAAAGGTAGTAGCTGGAGAGGCACCGGATGTAATAGAACCAGCCCAGGGGATGCCAGAAGGGAGGATCGCGCTCCAGAATCGCCGCCTCGCCGGTGGTCTGAAAGCGGCTGTAGAGCAGGGGCAGGTTTTCCCAGTACCAACCGGCCCAAAGAGGGATCGAAGCCAGCAGGGCCGCAAGCGCGTGAAGGGCTCTTCGCCGAATCCCCTCACCCTGAAAGAGCGTCCAGAGTGCGGGAGTCAGCAGAAACAAAGCGAAGGTCCATTTGGTCAGCATCCCGAATCCCGCCGCCAGTCCGAACAGAATGGAATAGTCGAGCCGCTCGAAGCCTCGACTCTTATGCAGCAGCCAACAGGCGAAGACCACCCAGCCGCCCAGCGTCACGTCCAGCAGGGATTCCCGGCTCAGCCACGCCACCATGGGCAGCAGCAGCACCCACAGTCCGGCCAGGGCGGCGGCAATCGGCCGCAGGAACGTCGAGGCCAGCCGGTATGTGAAGAAGCTGAGCAGAAACAGTCCCGGAAGATTCGCCAGAAGAGGCGAGAATCCCTCCCACCCGAACAGAGCCAGAACGGCGGCTTCCTTCAAGTAATACAGAGGAGGGTAATATTCGGAGATCTCTCCGAAACGCTGCAGCAGCTCTCCCTGATTCCAGGCTTGCAGGTAGCTCCAACCCATCAGCTGATGATGAGCCATGTCCCAGATCTCGGGCCGGTCGTTCTGCATCTCCCACACGGAGTGAATGCAGACGATTCCTAGAAACCCGACGAACCAGATCCAGAATGCCCCTTTCCGCTCCGTCATGCCGCGGCGCCACTTCACCAATGTCGCTCCGGCTCTGGCACGGGGCCGTCATAAGGCCGGAGCACCTGAAAAACATTGAACCATTCCGCCGGTTCCCCCGAATTCCAGCTGATCGGAAGGATTCCCCAACCCGTGCTGTAGAATCCCGCATGCGAACTGAAATCGAGAATCCTCAACGGGGTCCCCATCGCGGGAATGCGCTGCTCCAGCAGCCTGGAATGCGGGGCCCCGTCATAAAGAGTGACCCAAGGGCTGGCCACGAACGGCTTGACGATGACGTCTCCCGGCGCCGGCCCCACTCCGGTGCGGGTCAGCAACAGCCCGCCTTCACGCTCCATGTAGTATCGAAATCCCCATTCGCCGGTAAACCAGATCGCGTTCTCGGCGGAACCGTAATCGGCTGCGATCTCGGCGGCTGCATCGCGATACATTCCCGCGAACCGATAGTCGGCGTGTCGTATCGGGATCGCATACAGAAACGTCGCCAGCACTCCGGCCCAGAGCAGGTTTCGAAGAAAATAGGTCTCCGAGACCCGGCTCTCCAGATTGCGCACCCAAAGGAGGATCACGGGAGGGAGGGCCGGCAGGGCGTACCGCACCGACCCGGAGTAAAAAAGGATCAAGCAGGAAGCGAAGATTCCCAGAAACCACAGAGCCAGCAATCGGTCTTCCGGGCTGCGCGGCTGGATCAGCAGTTGGACGAAGGCCGCAAGCAGAACGGTTCCGGAGCCGACGAAAACCCCTAAAAGCAGGGCGTAGAATCCGGTCCACTCCGGAATGAAAAAGCGAAAAACCGCCCATGCCGCCAGCCCGGCCGTCAGCCCGGCCAGCCATTTCCGCCTTCCCGGAAACCCGTACCAGAGGACCAACGGCGCCAGAAACGCTCCGCCGGCGTTGACTGCAAAGCTGGCCGCTTTGGCGGTCATCACTCCCCATTGAAAGCTTTCCCGCTTGCCGACGTGCAGCATCGTATCAATCAGCACAAAGCGATCGTAGTGCAGCCATTGCTTCCCGTACCATCCGCTCCACAGCAGCAGGGGGAGCAGGAAGACCAGCGTCCAGAAACCTCGCCCCGCCGCATTCTTCTCGCCGCCTCCGGCCAAAAGGTAGGCTCCCATCAGCAGCAGCAGGCCAGCCGAAAGAAGCGAAATGAAGGAAGCCGCCGCAAGGGACAGCAGAAGCACGAAGCGGTCGGAAATGCACGGACTCCCTCGGCAGATCCGGACGAATCGGCTGAGCGTCAGAAGCCAGAAGGCGAGCATCGCGACGTCGGTCATGATCGTCTGACTGAGCACTCCGAAAGCCGGCGCCCCCAGGAAAAGCAATGTGGCGGGGAACGGTCGATCGACGAAACTGCGCGCCAGGTCGTAAAACGCCGTAACCGCCAGCAGCGGAAACAGCAGAAATGCCAGATGAATGGCCCATTCCCTCTCTGTGGGCGACAGCGCTCTGATCACCGCCAGATAGTAGGCGGTCAGCGGCAGTCGGCTGTGGCTGGCCGCATCCGGCATTTCGATGCCTTCAAAAACCGGCGGGTAATCGTAAGGATGAAACGGCTTGCGGTCGATGTTTCGCGCGAATTCCAGGTAGATCCGGTCATCGATATGAAACGCCTGGTTCAGGAAGGGGACTCCCGATAGCAAGGTCAACAGGATCAGGATTCGAGCAGGTGACATCAAAGGTCCAAGAATCGCGGCAAGGGGCCTGCGCGTCGCCTTGCCGGACTCAGCGACGCATCGCGCCGGCTCGACCTCAGATCCTTCCGCCCGCACCGCCGAAGCGACGCCCCGCGGCTTCTCTGCGATCGGGGAGCCTCACCGGCTCAACCATGATTTGTAAGCATTCCCCACCGTTTCCACCAGCCTTGGAAACCGGTCCTGAACGCGCGGACGCAACCGCAGCAGCGGAGTCATCCATTCCGGATGGTTCACGTAGTCGCACTTTCCGCAGATCTTCAGCCGATCGAAGTCCTTTTCGTACAGGAGCCGCCGCTTCTGCTGAAACGCCTCCGAGTGCCACACCTCGTAGATGGACTGGTCTTGAAGGTTGCCGACCGGATACTCGGCTTCCGAGTCGAAGCAGCACATGGCCACCCTGCCGTCGGCCAGAATTGTAATGTAATGGTACAGCCGCTCGCAATAGTTGATCTTGTTTACGGTCCGTCCGTCGTTGTCCAGTTTTCCCGCCCAGTTGAAATAGACTGAAAAACGCACTTCGTCGGCTTCCCGCCAGGCTTCCTTCAGCTTGCGGCGGGTGTGCTTGTTCTCTGGGACCGTCACCATCGCGATGGCCACGGAAGGACGGCGAATCCCCAACTCGTTACGCCGGCGAATCAGGTGCAGGACATTTTCGCGGATTTCATCGTACTTGAGTCCAAGTCGGATGCCCTCAAACGTCTCCCGGTCCCCGCCGTCTATGGACACGATCAGGCTGTCGATCAGATTTTCCCCAAGCAGCGTTTCAGTCAGTTCCGGCGTCAGCTTTGATCCATTGGTAGTCAGATTCACGTGCGTCCGCGGCGCCAGTCTGCGGCAATCCCGGAAATAGTCGACCACGCCCGGCACCAGCAGGGATTCGCCATGCAGAAAGGGCAGGATCTTGCGGGCGCCGCGCCGTCCGCATTCTCCAGCGAGCCGTTGAAACAGATCCCGCGACATGATCTCGCGCGGACGCTTCATGGCCGGCGTCGCGCAAATCGTGCATCTGGCGTTGCAGATGTTGGTCAGCTCAACATAAACGTGATCGGGAAAATCCGGAAACGAGTACATAGCCGTCAATTGACCCGGGACGCCTCCCGTCGCAGAAAGCCAGGCAAAAAATGCCTCTCGATCGCTCTCAGATACTTGAGGCTGGATCGAATCTGAAACAGTTTGGGGAGCATTCGGAGAAATCGGAATCGCGAGAGGAAGAAGTGCAGATAGGCCTTCCGCTGCATCCGCTTCAGCGTGTGAAAGTCGAAGTCGGAGGTGCGCACTCTCGGAATCTGATGCACCGGGTCGATCTCATCGTACAGCTCCTCCTGAAGGATTCGGTGACTCAACTCCGTCCCGGCGTACGGGACGACGACGCTGAAGAGCGCCTCGTCCAGATCGGTTTCGCAGGCGAACCGGATCGTCATGTTCATTTCTTCGACCGTCTCGGTCGGAAACCCGATCATGAAGAAGCCGAGCGTTGATATCCCGTACTTCCGGCTCCAGCCCACGACGTCGTGCACCTGATACAGCTTGAGGTACTTCTTCATCAGCTTCTGCAGACGGGGGCTGGCCGACTCAATGGCGATGCACATGTGATGGGTTCCTGCCGCAGCCAGCTTCCGTATCAGCTCCTCGTCCAGCCGTTCCAGCCGCACGCCGTTTCCGAACTGCAGGCTCACAATCATGCGCGACTCCACGATCAGATCGCAGATTTTCTTGGCCCGGTCCATGTCGAAATTGAAGATGTCGTCCTCGATCATGAACTCCTGAATCCCGTAGTCCTCGTACAGCTGTTTCATTTCAGCCAGCACGTGATCCGGGCTGCGGGGCCGAAACTTCTTTCCGAAAAGATCGTGGCAATAGACGCAATGCCAGGGGCAGCCTCGGCTGGTGAAGATCTGAATCGCTCGCTGATATTTCGGAGTGTGCCTGGCGGACTCGGCGACGGCGTACCGATCCAGATCGAGCAGGTGGTAGGCGGGCAACGGTATTCCGTCGACGTCTTCAATGGGCGCCCGGGCCGGACTGCGGCTCACAGCGCCCTGCTGCGTCTTAAATGCGATGCCCGGGACTTCCCGCAGGTCTCTGCCAAACTCCAATGCGTCCACGAACTCTCCGAAAGTCGCCTCCCCCTCGCCCACGCACACGAAATCGGCAAAGTCGTTCTTGAGTACCTCCTCAGTGACAATGGTCGGATGCTGCCCTCCAAAAATCGTCAAAGTCGTCGGGTCGTGGGATTTCACGATCCGGGCCGCCTGAATGGCGCCTTCCCATTCGGCGGTCATGCAGGTGAACCCGGCCAGACGCCACTTCCTCTCCTGGAGCCTGGAGCGCAGCGCCTCTTCGGGATTCGATTCCAACCCCAAATCCAGAATGTCGACGTAGTGCCCCCGCGCCTCGGCGACCGGAGCGATATAAGCCAGCCCGATCGGGATTCCCAGGATGAAATCCATGAAAGTCGGCTTGCCGCGGATCAATAAGATGTTCATTGCAAGTCTCCCCGCCCGTTAACGGTCTCGGAACAGAGGCAGTTTGTAAAATACGGCCATCTTTTCGGCCTTCGGAATCCATTTGCGGATCTTGAACGTGTCGAGCAGAAACGTAGAGAGAATGACCGGAATTCGCGGATTCGGGGCGTGGCAATTCTGACAGTCTGGATATTCCGAAAGGTCTCCGCTTAAATGGGCTTCCCGCAACCGCCTCATCCGGTCCGAGTTCCAGAGTTCGAAAACGCTGGAATCGGCTACGTTTCCGATCGCCTCGGTATGATACATGTGGCAGCAGGGTCGAAAATCCCCGCCGTAATCGATGTGCACCGGGCCCTGCCAAAGCTGGTAGCAAGGGTGCCGCTGTCGGTCGTGCTCGACCCTCTCCCGAATCGCGACGTCTGGAATGACCACTTCGTCCTCCTTGATTCGGATCTCGTCCACTCCGTCGACGCTCCACATCTGGTGGAAATCGGCGACCTGGTGGCGGTTTTCAGGCAAGCGAACCATCTGCATCACCACGAAGACGTCCGCTTCCAGCCGCCGCTTCAGCTTCAGAAAGTTTAGGATATTCTCCCGAACCCGATCGAACCGAGCATTCTTTCGGTACTTCTCGTAAACTTCCGGCGTCGTCCCGTCAAAAGCGATGATCAGGTTGTCCAGTCCCGACTCGATAAGCCGCCTTCCCCGCTCCTCGTTCAGCAGTGTGGCGTTGGTGGAGACCACGGTAAAGAGTCCGGCGTTGCTGCAGTAACGGATCATTTCGTAAATGTCCGGATTCAACAGCGGTTCGCCCAGACCCCATGGAAAAACAAGTTCCGAGTGCGATTCCACTTCATCGATGATCTTGCGAAAAAGATCGAAATCGAAATCTTCTGCGGGATACTCGCCAAACTCCCGCGGGCACATCGGGCACTTGAGATTGCACCTTCCGGTATTTTCGATAATCAGAGTCATCGGCCAGGACTGAACGTCGCTCTGTCCCGCCAAATATCCCTTCAGCAGCCGGTACCGGTTCTGAATCTGTTTCAGTTTCATGTAGATACGAAGCTTCATCATAACAAATGAAGCTGCCCGAACACAGGTTAAAATGCCAAAAAATTCGCCGAGCTGATCCGCTGGAAGAATGGAGGGCCGAAGCGATATAATGGAAAATAAGCAAATGAACTACTCGCAGCTCCGCTTCGCAAATTTGCTCTTGCTGTCGTCGCTGGCCCTTTTTGTCACCACCTGCGCGCGGAACCCGGTCACCGGCTCGCGGCAGGTCGTTTTGATTTCCGAGGCACAGGAAATCGGAATGGGAGGCGACACGCATCCGATGGTACTGGCGCAGTTCGGCCGTCTGGATCACCCCGAGCTTCAGCAGTTCTTTGGAGACCTCGGACAACGGATGGCCCGAGATTCCCATCGACCCGA
The DNA here is from genome assembly GCA_035514675.1 of Acidobacteriota bacterium. Classification (GTDB taxonomy): domain Bacteria; phylum Acidobacteriota; class UBA6911; order RPQK01; family JAPXNP01; genus DATKAT01. Next base: position 8,808 of record DATKAT010000128.1, read on the forward strand.
CCTGCCCTGGACTTTTACCATCGTCGACGACCCCATTGTCAACGCGTTCGCCGTTCCGGGCGGATACATTTACTTTACACGGGGGATCCTGGCCTACATGAACACGGAGGCGGAACTGGCAGGCGTACTCGGACACGAAATCGGTCACGTAACGGCTCGCCATTCGGTTTCGCAGATTTCCAGGGCCCAGCTCTTCGGAATCGGCTTGGGCGTCGGGAGCATCCTTTCCCCCACTTTTGGGCAGCTCAGCGAGCTGGCTCAGACGGGCGTCGGCCTTCTTTTTCTCAAATACAGCCGCAGCGACGAGCAACAGGCCGACGAATTGGGGATCGAATACATGCACCAGCAGGGATACGACCCCCGTCAGCTCAGCGAGTTTTTCGCCGTCTTCCAGCGACTGGGAGAAGAATCCGGACGAACTCTTCCCGGCTGGCTTTCGTCCCATCCCTCCCCGCCGGACCGAATCCGCGACACGCGGGCCTTGGCCGAGGAGTACCTGAGTCGGAATCCCGGCCGCCAACTGAACGTGGGCCGGGAGAGCTTTCTTCGAAAACTCGACGGCATTATGTTCGGCGAGAACCCCCGGGAAGGGTTCGTCGACGGGAATCGGTTTCTGCACCCCGATCTTCGTTTTCAGTTCGGTTTTCCCTCCAACTGGAGAGTCCAGAACAGCAAGCGTTCGGTGATCGTCATGCAGCCCAACGGCACCGCCGCCCTTCAGTTGACCCTGGCCCCCGAAGACGCCGGGCTGTCGCCCGATGCGAGAGCCCAGCAGCTGGGACAACAACAAGGGGTGCGATTGCTGGATGGGCGGCGGGCGACGCTCCACGGAAACCCCGCCTATCTCGCCCTTTACGAGGTGCAGGCGGCGCAGGGTCAGGCTCTCAGGGCCCTGGTCGGCTTCATTCGCCATCGCAACCACCTGTACGAGTTCGCGGGCCTTTCGCCGGCTCAAGCGTATCGCCAG
>DATKAT010000129.1:0-5428 GCA_035514675.1 Acidobacteriota bacterium
GCCATGCCGCGGAAATCAACCCCGCTTTCCTGACTTACGATCCCCACCTGGACGCCAAGGATCCGGCCAGCGGTCCGGTCTACTACGTCTGGCTGTCGATGACGCTTCTGATCATCGGCGTCTTCTCCTTCTGGGGGGTTCACGACCTGCTCTGGCTGCAGCGTTCCGTGGCGGCTTTAAACAGGGGAGAATACGCCGAAGCCAGACGAGCCGACGGTCCATACATCCGGCGCTTCAGCCGCAAGGACGTCTGGCTTCATGCGACCGTCGCGAGCAGCTTCCTTCTGCTGGCGGCAACCGGGCTGCCGATCAAGCGCCGTCGTTAAAGCCTACGTATTCGGAGGACTGGCGCTGGCGATCGGCCTGTTCCTGGCCCTGGCTGTGTTCGTAGGGCTCGTGTTTTACTGAGTTTCGCGTTCGGCGGGCTTGTTGGTGCTTTTGGTGCGGGGTGCTTTGGGTGCTGGGTGCTTAGTGCTGGGTGCTGGGTGCTGGGATTTGGAGCCCGAGATTTTCGGCCTTCGATCAGCTGGTGGGCAAGGAGACGCCCGCCGCAACCTGAACGGGCCCTGCCGCCGGATGTCGGAGCGACGGGTCCCGCTTCGGGGCCCGTTGACGGAAGGCGTTTAGCAGGCGGTTCCTGGGCTCAGTCGGGCGGTTTGCCGCAAATCAACGCGCCCTGGCGGGCGCGTCGCTCCGACATCCGGCGCTTCCGCAATTTCAGCGGCCGGAACGAGCTTCAATAGCCCCCAGCCCCCAGCACACAGCACTAAGCACCCAGCACTAAGCACCAAAAGCACCCAGCACCAAAAGCACCAGAAACGACGCGGAACGCAAAACTCTGGCGAAACGCAGGGTTTTGAGTGTATACTAAGGCGCGTGAAAACTTGGAGACCGGGAGTTCCGGCGATTCTGGCGGCGGTTTTGGTGTGGCTGACCCTTTGTCCTGTAGAGTGCGCGCAGGCGACGGCCAGGGGACCGGCAGAGCAATCGCCTGCCGCATGCCACGCTTCCGACGTCGATCAGGACAGTTCGGAGGTTCGATGTCAGGAGTGCTGGACTAGCTCCAATCTCGTTCGGGCCGAAAAGTTCCAGCTGCTTCACTGTCTTGCGGCCGATGATTTCCCGATCTCTTCCGTTCTGGCGTCCCCTTCTCTTTCGATTTCTCCCTCCGGATCCATTGCGGATCCGCCCCTCCTGTTGCGACATAGCCCCGTACTTCTGATCTAGGTTCGCTTCGGCGCTCCGTCGATTTCCGTCTGACTGGGCGCGAAGAGTCTTGCCTGTCTGAATTCTTAACCTGCGTTCTCCGTCCGGGCCCATGCCAACAGGTCGGACGTGAGCGAGGCGGGTTCGAGGTGAACCGTTATGAAAAAGAGATTCTGGCTGCTGATAGCAGCAACCCACATTGTCGTTGCGATCGTCGTCTTCTTACTGGCTCCGGCCTTGTATTCGCGACTCGCTTCTCACACCCACGACCCGGCCGTCGTCGATTCAAGCGGGGACATCGCCTATTGGACGTGTCCCATGCACCCATCGGTGCGCGCCGACGAACCCGGTTCCTGCCCGATCTGCGGCATGGATCTGACTCCGGTCCGACCGGAAGCTGCGGATCCTTCCGAGTTGGACGCCGACGCGGAAGAAATGACGTTTCACGTCGACCCGTTTCGTCAGCAGTTGATCAACGTCCAGAGCGCGCCAGTCGAAGAGCGCGTCATGGAGAAAGAGATCCGCACGGTGGCAGTGCTGGAGCTGGACGAAACCGGCGTTTCCGAAGTTTATCCCCGGGTCGCGGGATGGGTCCGGGAAGTGTTCGTCAACTTCATGCACCAGCACGTGCACGCGGGCCAGCCCCTCTTTTCGGTCTACAGTCCGGAGCTGGTCGCCAGCCAAGAGGAGTACCTGCTGGCGCAGCAGACCCTGGAACAGCTCGGAGAGAGTCCCTTCGAGCACGTTTCGACGGGAACGGAATCGATTCTGCGGGCCGCCCGCAGACGACTCGAGCGCTTCGACCTGACTGCCGACCAGATTCAGACTCTTTCGCGCACTGGTGAAGTTCAGACGGCGGTCGTCGTCCACTCGCCCGCCTCGGGCCATGTCATCGAACGCGGAGTGTTCCCGAATCGCTACGTCACGCCGGAAACCAGGGTTTACACCATTGCGGATCACGCCCGGATGTGGGCTGCGGTCCAGATTTACGAGCAGGATATCGGCCAGGTCCGCCTGGGACAGCCTGCAGTCATGCGCCTGATCGCCTACCCTGGCGAGAGCTTCCAAGGCCGGGTCAGGTTTATCGAACCTCATCTGGACGGAGAGACCCGCACTCTCAGGGTGCGTCTGGAATTCCCAAACCCGAACTTCCGGCTGAAGCCCGAAATGTATGGGGACGTGGAACTGAAGATTTCGCTGGGACGCTTTCTGGCCGTTCCGGACGGCGCCGTCCTTCGCACCGGACGTCGCGATGTGGTCTTCGTTGATCGCGGGGAGGGGCGAATGGAAATGCGAACCGTCGAAATAGGCGAGAAAGCGGAGGGATACTACCGCGTTCTGAGCGGCCTCCAGGCCGGGGAACGGGTCGTGACTCAGGCCAACTTTCTCATCGATTCCGAGAGCAAGATTCGCGGCATCGCCGCTGACTGGGACACTCCGCTCCCGACGCACGAGCACTGAGGAAGAATCATGATCGAGCGAATCATCGAGTTCAGTGCAAGAAACCGCTTTTTCGTATTCCTGATCCTGACATTCGCCATCGTCTGGGGCATCTGGACGCTGATCGGCGTCCCAGTGGACGCCATCCCAGACCTTTCCGACATTCAGGTGATCGTCTACACCGAGTGGCCCGGCCGCAGCCCGGACCTGGTGGAGGATCAGATCACCTTTCCGATCGTCAGCACCATGCTTGCAGCCCCTCGGGTCGAGGTGGTTCGAGGAATCTCCGATTTCGGCTTCTCCTACGTCTACATCATTTTCGAGGAAGGAACCGACCTGTATTGGGCCCGAAGCCGAGTCCTGGAATATCTCCAGCAGATCTCCGGAGAACTTCCCGATGCCGCAACCCCCAGGCTGGCGCCCGACGCCACCGCCGTAGGTTGGGTCTTCCAATACGCTCTGGTGGATGAGACCGGCCAGTACAATCTGGCGCAGCTTCGTTCTTTTCAGGACTGGTATCTGCGCTACTGGCTGGAGTCGGTGCCAGGCGTGGCGGAGGTGGCCAGCGTCGGGGGCTTCGTCAAACAGTACCAGGTCGAGCTCGATCCCAACGCTCTCCGCGCTTACAACATCTCATTGAGCCAGATCATTCATGCCATCCAGCGCAGCAACAAGGAAGTGGGCGGCCGGTTGTTGGAGGTGGCCGCCACCGAGTACATGGTGCGGGGTCGCGGCTACATTCAGTCGCTGGAAGATATTGAAGTCATTCCGGTGAAAACGGACGGCATGGGCACTCCGGTCCATATACGGGACCTGGGGCGCGTGCAGTATGGACCGGACATTCGGCGCGGCGTCGCCGAGCTGGACGGTCGGGGCGAAGTGGTGGGCGGAATCGTGATCATGCGCTACGGCGGAAACGCGCTCCGCGTCACCAACGACGTCAAGCAGCGGCTGGCCGAAGTGGAGGGCTCCCTCCCGCCCGGGGTCAAAGTCGTGATCACTTACGACCGTTCGGTGCTGATCCTGCGGGCCATCGACACGCTGGTCGACATCCTGACCAAGGAAATGCTCATCGTCAGCGTCATCATCATCGTCTTTCTGCTTCATATGCGAACGGCATTGATCGTGATCCTGACGCTGCCCATCGCAGTGCTGCTCTCCTTCATCCCCATGTATTACATGAACCTGACGGCCAACATCATGTCCCTGGGAGGGATCGCCATCGCCATCGGAGCGATGGTCGATGCCGCCATCGTGCTCGTGGAACAGGCGCACAAGAACCTGGACCGCTGGCAGCAGGAGGGCCGACCCGGAGACCGCTTCGACGTGATCGTGACTTCCTTCAAGGAGGTCGGCACCACGATCTTCTTCACCCTGATGGTCATCACGGTCTCGTTTCTTCCCGTCTTCACCCTGGTGGGCCAGGAGGGCCGCCTCTTCCAGCCGCTGGCTTACACCAAGACATTTTCCATGCTGTTTGCGGCCTTTCTGGCGATCACACTCGTTCCCGCCCTTGGATACGCGCTGATTCGAGGACGAATTCGCTCGGAAGATCGCCACCCCATCAGCCGCTTCCTGCAAGCTCTTTACCAGCCGCTGCTCGTCCTGGCTCTGCGTTTTCCCAAACTGTGCATTCTTGTGGCTGTAATCCTGACCGCCAGCACCATTCCCGTTTACCGGCAACTCGGCTCCGAGTTCATGCCTCCCCTGAACGAGGGTTCGATTCTATACATGCCCACGGCGGTGCCGGGAATGCCCGTGGGAGAAGCCGCTCGAATCCTTCAGATTCAGGACCGGATCCTGAAAGAATTTCCCGAGGTGGAGCGTGTGTTTGGAAAGATCGGCCGGGCTGATACCGCCACCGACTCCGCTCCGTTGAGCATGGTGGAAACGGTCGTTCTCCTCAAGCGCCCTGAAGAGTGGGGACTGGTCCCGCAACCGCGATGGTATACGGAATGGGCTCCCGGCTTCCTGCACCCGCCGCTGAACTGGATCTGGCCGGAGGAGCGTGCAAAGACCTGGGATGAGCTGGTCAGCGAAATGGACCAGAAGCTGCGCTTTCCCGGCATGCCGAACGTCTGGTGGATGCCCGTTCAGACCCGCACCGAAATGCTGAGCACCGGCATTCGGAGCAATCTGGGAATCAAGGTGTTCGGCCCCGAACTGGAGACGATCGGAGACATCGCGACCCGGGTCGAACAGGTGCTTCAGGAGCTTCCAGGCACCCGCAGCGCCTTCGCAGACCGGGTGGTGGGGGGCTACTACGTGGACTTCCACGTCCGACGCCAGGAGGCCGCCCGCTACGGATTGACGGTGGGAGACGTCACTGACGTCATCGAAACGGCCATCGGCGGCAAGACGATCGACACCACCATCGAAGGCCGCGAACGATACTCCATCAACGTCCGCTACCCGAGAGAACTGCGGGATGATATCGAATCCCTCGAGAGAGTCCTGGTCCCCACCCCTGCCGGCCCGCACATACCGATCAACATGTTGGCCGACATCACATTCGCCCAGGGTCCGCCGATGATCCGCAATGAGGACGGCCAGTTGGTCGGCTTCGTCTTCGTAGACGTCATCGACGGCGACTACGGCGGCTACGTGAAGCGGGCCCGGAACGCCGTCGAGTCCCAGGTCCAGCTGCCCCCCGGCTATCGTCTGGACTGGGCGGGCCAGTACCGGTACATGGAGAGAATGAGCGAGCGGCTCAAGTACATCATCCCCATGACCCTCTTCATCGTCTTTCTCCTTCTGTATCTCAATTTCGGGTCCTGGCAGG
>DATKAT010000130.1:0-7635 GCA_035514675.1 Acidobacteriota bacterium
AGCTCCTCGCCGAGGGTCCGGCCGAATTCGTCCACGTGCCTGTCGACGGTCCACTTTTCCAGCTCGAAGAACAGCCGACGCACCAGTGAATACCCGTTGGTGTGCAGACCCGATGAGCGCAGCCCGATCAATACGTCTCCGACCGCGACTCGGCCGGGATCGTAAAGCTTGTGCTCGTCGGCCAACCCGACGATAAAACCGGCCAGATCGTACTCCCCGGAAGCGTAGAACTCAGGCATTTCCGCCGTTTCTCCGCCCAGCAGGACGCAATGTGAAACGCGGCATTCGGTCGCCAGGCCGTCCACGATGGATTCGACGACCCCGGCGTCCAGTTTCCCCGCCGCAATGTAATCCAGAAAAAAAAGCGGATGAGCGCCTTGCACCAGAATGTCGTTCGTGCAGTGGGCGACGAGATCGCGACCCACGGTGTTATGGATTCCCGTCAGGAACGCCACCTTGAGTTTCGTGCCGACACCATCGGCGCTGGAGACTAAAACCGGGCTCATGTACCGGCTCAGGTCGGGTCGAAACAACCCGCCGAACGAGCCGATCTCTCGCAGGACCGAAGAGTTGAAGGTGGAGCGGGCCAGTTCCTTGATTCGCTTTTTGGCCCGGTTGGCCGCATCGATATCGACGCCGGCTTCCCGATAAGTCAATGAGCGGCCCGCCTGTCCATCATCCATTGGCAATTGGCAATCTCGCAAGTCCGGGCAAGTCGCTGAAAGAGTTCCAAGTTCAAAGTTCCGAGTTCAAAGTTCAAATCCCCAGCACTGAGCACCCAGCACTAATCCCTCACCCCTTCCGCACTGCCTCCGGGACTTCCAGGTCTTCGATCTGAAAAAGTTCCTTTTGGGTCATCTCGCGGACGATAGGGATCGGGTAATTGCGGTCGAAGCAGGCGCTGCAGAACTGACCATCGGCTTTGACGGCCTTTCTTAGCCCTTCCAGGGAAAGATACGCCAGCGAATCGGCCTGGATGAATTCCCGAATCTCTTCGATGTTCTTGTTATTGGCGATCAACTCGGAGTTGGTGGGAGTATCGATTCCGTAGTGACAGGGGGACACGGTCGGCGGCGAGCTGATGCGCACGTGGACTTTCGAAGCGCCCGCTCCCCGCACCATTTCGACGATCTTCCGGCTGGTGGTTCCCCGCACGATGGAATCGTCAATCAGGACGACCTGTTTGCCCTGCAGGATTTCGCGGACGGCGTTCAGCTTTATTTTGACTCCGAAGTGTCGAATCGACTGCCTCGGCTCGATGAAGGTTCGACCGACGTAGTGATTGCGAATCAGTCCGAAGGTGAATGGTATTCCCGATTCCTCGGCGTACCCTAAAGCGGCGGTGACTCCCGAGTCGGGGACCGGCACTACGAAATCGGCCTCGACGGGGGCTTCCCGGGCCAATTCCCGACCCATTCGAAAGCGGCTGCGATGAACGCTTCTTTCGAAGACCCGGCTGTCGGGACGGCTGAAGTAGACGTGTTCAAAGATGCAGTGGGCTTTCTGGGAGGACTGTGAGAGATAGAAAGACGAGAGTTGGCCGTCGCGGATGCGGATGATCTCGGCTGGCTCGACCTCTCGAACGTAGTCCGCGCCGATCAGGTCGAAGGCGCAAGTCTCTGAAGCCACGACCCACGAGTCCTCTAAGCGTCCCAGACACAGGGGGCGGACGCCGAATGGATCGCGAATCGCAAACAATTCCCGAGGCGTCAGCATCAGCAGCGAGTAGGCGCCGCGCACATGCAGCAGCACGTCTCCTAGCGCCGCCTCCAACTCCTTTCGCGGCGAACGCGCCAGCAGGTGGAGGATGACTTCGCTATCGGAGTTGGATTGAAAGATCGCGCCCTCGCTTTCGAGTCGCTGCCGGAGGGCATCCGCATTGACGATGTTTCCGTTGTGGGCCAGCGCGACCGGCCCCCGCCAGGATTCGGTCACGATCGGCTGAGCGTTGACGATGGAGCTGTCGCCGCTGGTCGAATACCGGACGTGGCCGATAGCGGAGTCTCCTTCGAGTGTCTCCAGGACTCGATCCTGAAACACGTCGGCCACGTAGCCCATGCCCCTGTGCTGGTGGAGTCGGACGCCGTCGGAGCTGACCATTCCGGCGGATTCCTGGCCGCGGTGCTGAAGAGCGTACAACCCCAGATAGGCGTGGCGGCTCGCCTCGAGGTGGCTCGCCACCCCGAACACTCCACACTCGTCACGGAATTTGTCCTTGCCTGAGTTCAATGTCTGAACACCTCGTTCAATGGGCGATTCCATGTGGAAGCCGCATCTGAAACGGAGCAAGTCAAGAGAGGCTCCCCATTGTACAGGATCTCCAGGTTGGCTGTTCCGACTGCTCCCAGTCGAGAGACGGGGAAATCCCGGGCGGCGGCCAGGAAATCGTCGACCTTGGCCGGGCGGACAGACACGAGGGCTCTCCCCGGAGTCTCGCTGAAGAGGAGCCGATCGGGCCGCAGCGCGGATTCGATCCGGCAGACGGCGCCCAGGCCTTTCGGAAAGCACGACTCGGCCAGCGCCGGCCCCAACCCTCCTTCGGACAGGTCGTGCGCGCTGCTGATCAGTTGTTTTGCAGCCAGATCGAGCAAAAGCTGCTGCAGCTGGAGCTCCTGCTTCAGGTTCGGCTCCGGACAGGGCCCGGCCGGGCCGAGACCCAGAATTTCCAGGTAGATGCTGCCGCCCAGTTCCTCTCGGGTTTCGCCCAGCAGAAAGATCTGGTCGCCGTCCGCTTTAAAATCGGAAGTGATCGTCTTGCTCACATCATCGATTAGTCCCACCATGCCGATGACCGGGGTGGCGAGTATTCCGACGCCGTTCGTTTCGTTGTAAAAACTGACGTTGCCGCCGGTGATCGGCGTTTGAAAGACTTCGCAGGCTTGGCGCATCCCTTCGATCGTTTCAGCGAACTGCCACATCGTGCCGGGATTCTCCGGGCTGGCGAAGTTGAGGCAATTGGTGGCAGCCAGAGGGCGAGCGCCCGAACAAGCCAGATTGCGGCATCCTTCGGCGACGGCCAGAATGGCGCCCTTGCGCGGATCCAGCCGGCTGAAGCGAGCGGCGCTGTCCAGGCTCATGGCCAGTCCACGCTGCCCCTTTTCAATGCGAATGACTGCGGCGTCGCTGCCGGGAAGGACCACGGTGCCGGTTCGAACCATGTGGTCGTATTGCTGGTAGACCCATTCCCGGCTGCACAGGTGCTCGGAGGAAAGCATTTGCAGCAGGGCATTTCCGTAATCCTCCGGCTCCGGGAGGTCCAGCTCCCGCCAGTCGGAAATGGCGTCCAGCTCGGCAGGGCGAGTCGCCGGCCGGCGGTACACGGGGGCTTCCTCGGTCAGGGCTCGGTTTGGAATGCTGGCGACCACATTTCCGGATTTCTTGACCGTCAGGCGGTCTCCCTCCTGCACGGTTCCGATGACGACCGCGTCCAAATCCCATTTGCGAAAGATCCGAAGGACCTCTTCTTCGCGGCCCTTTTCAGCGACCAGCAGCATTCTTTCCTGCGATTCCGACAGCATGATTTCATACGGAGTCATGCCAGGCTCACGTTGAGGAACCCGATCCAGCTCGATCTCGATCCCCAGATTGGACTTGCCGCCCATCTCACAGGTGGAGCAGGTGAGGCCGGCGGCGCCCATGTCCTGTATCCCCACAACGGCCCCGCTTTTCATAGCCTCCAGACAGGCCTCCAGCAGAAGCTTTTCCAGAAAGGGATCTCCCACCTGGACGGTCGGGCGCTTCGCCTCGGAATCCTCGCTGAATTCCTCGGAGGCCATCGTGGCTCCGTGGATCCCGTCGCGACCCGTCTTGGCGCCGACGTAAATCACCGGATTGCCGATTCCGGAAGCCTGGGCGCGAAAGATCCGGTCGGCGGGCGCAATGCCGAGACAAAACGCGTTGACCAGCGGATTCACGGAGTAGCGCGGGTGAAAGTGGACTTCGCCCCCGATCGTGGGAACGCCGATGCAGTTTCCATATCCGGCGATTCCCGCCACTACGCCTTCCATAATCAGCTGATTGCGCGGCTGCTGGAGCGGACCGAAATGCAGGGAATTCATCAGAGCGGCCGGGCGCGCTCCCATGGTGAAGATGTCGCGCAGAATCCCGCCCACGCCCGTGGCCGCTCCCTGGTACGGTTCGATGAAAGAAGGATGGTTGTGGGATTCGATCTTGAAAACAGCGGCCATTCCTTGGCCGATGTCCACGACGCCGGCGTTTTCGCCGGGCCCCTCGATGACCTGAGGTCCGGCCGTAGGCAGCTTTTTCAGGTGGACTCGCGAACTCTTGTAGCTGCAGTGCTCCGACCACATCACCGAGAAGATCCCCAGTTCGGTCAGATTGGGATCCCTGCCCAGCAGCGAACGAATCAGCTGATACTCCTCAGGGGTCAGCCCGTGCTCTTCAACCAGCTCAGGACCGATCTCGATGACTGACACTAAGCCTCCACCGCCTGCAGCGACTCGAGCATGGACTGGAAAATGATCAGACCGTCGTGCGAGTCCAACAGGTCTTCCACCGCTCTTTCAGGATGCGGCATCATCCCCATCACGTTTCCGCGTCGATTGATCACGCCCGCGATATTGTCGATCGAGCCGTTCGGGTTGGCTTCGGGAGTGGCGTCCCCGTTCTCGTCCACGTAGCGGAATACGATCTGATCGTTTTTTTTCAGCTCCTCCAACTCCTTCGGCTCCACGAAAAAGTTGCCGTCATTGTGGGCGATCGGAATGCGCAGGAGCTGCCCCTGAACGCACTGGGACGTAAATGGCGTCTGAATGTTTTCAGTCCGCAGACGCACGTGCTTGCACACGAACTTCAATCCGGAGTTCCGGAGCAGGACGCCTGGCAGCAGTTGCGCTTCCTGGAGAATTTGAAAGCCGTTGCAGATGCCCAGCACCAGGCCCCCCTTTTCGGCGAATTCGCTGACGCTATCCATAATCGGCGAGAATTTCGCAATGGCTCCGCAACGCAGGTAGTCGCCGTAGGAAAAGCCTCCGGGGACGATGACGGCATCCACTCCTGAAAGATCCGCGTCGCGGTGCCACAGGAATGAAGCGGGCTGCCCCAGTACGTGCTTGAGGGCATGGTAGGCGTCATGATCGCAATTGGACCCGGGAAAGACGATCACTCCGAACTTCATGAGTCTTCTTCCACCTCAAAAACCTCGATAATCGGATTGGAAAGCACCTTTCGCGCGATTTCTTCGGTCATCGCCCGCACCTCGTCCGCATCGGAGCCATCCTCGAATTCCAGTTCAAAGCATTTCCCCTGCCGGACGCTTCGGACCTTCGAATGGCCCAATTTCGCCAGAGCCTTCTGGATCGTCTGTCCCTGCGGATCCAAGACGCCTTCCTTTAATTTGACTATCACTCGACTCTTGATCATAGATGAATCCCGTGGAAGGGTAGTTTCAGGTTTCAGGTTCCAAGTTTTAGGCTTCCAGTTCGGTTTGGAGAACTCAGTCTCGACACTTGAGAGCCAAGTATCAACCGAAGCGCCGACAAAACGGGTCGAATCCGCATCGCTCCTGCAGGTGCAGGGAAGCTATTCCTCCACCAGATCCACCCGGTCGACGACTCCCACCACTGCCGCATCGACGGGCGTGTGGAATTTTCCGGCCACGTGCATGGCCGACCAGCCCTCCTGAACCAGCAGGACGCGGTCGCCGATTCCTGCGTCGACGCCGTCGATGGCCAGCACGGGCTCATTCATCGGATCGCCCTTCAGATCGAGCGTCTGGACGAGCAGAAGCTTGTGACCCTGATAAATGGGGTCTTTTTGCGTGGAGAAGAGCTGGTCGACGACCCTGCCAATCAGCATCGAATCTTGCCGAAGATCATTTTGTCAAAAAGTTTTCCCGGTCTAGAATGCCCACGATCGAACAATCGGTCGGGACGGGTTCGGGATGCCAGGGAAAGGCGGCTTCCTTTCCCCTGACGAAGTAGACCGCCTCGCCCGCTCCTGCGCCTATTGAATCCAGCGCCAGCAGGGCCTGTCCGAATGGAGTCCCGTCTCGTCGCATTGGTTTGACGATTAAGATCTTCTTCCCCACCAGCGCCGGGTCCTTCACGGTGGCCACCACGGTCCCTACGACTCGAGCCAACTTCATTTCTTTTTGAAATCCTTGCGGCCTTCCGGCGGCTCCAGTTCGATCGCGTCGACGATGCCCACGATGGCGGTGTCGACCGGATGATCCTTCATGCCGGTCGCCATGCGCGCCGAACTTCCGCCCACCAGAATGACGATCTCTCCCACGCCGGCGCCGACCGTGTCTACGGCGATCGTGTACCCCGTGGGCGCCAGCGTCTCCGGATCGATCGTCCGCACCGCCAGCAGCTTCCTGCCCTGCAGCTTCTCGTCTTTACGGGTGGCTACGACCGTTCCCGCGACCTTGCCCAGATTCATTGTGCGCTCAGGTAAAGGAAATTTGTGCGAACTCCGGCGATCGCGGAAGCCGCCCTTCGACACCAGTGATGACGGGCGATGCGCAGAAGGGCCATGCCGCTGCCCTCGGACAGTCGGTACAGATCAGGCGAACGGAAGCGACAAATTGCGTCTTCGAACCTCCCGCCGCTGCGAAACGTCGACTTCCGAGAGTGGAGACCGCTAATCCTTCAGGGCGATCGGAAGGCGCTCGTCCAGATTGGCATGCGGGCGCGGAATGACGTGTACGCTCACCAGTTCGCCAACTCGTCTGGCCGCCGCCGCACCGGCGTCGGTGGCGGCCTTTACGGCTGCTACATCCCCCCGCACGATGGCCGTCACGTAGGCGCTTCCGATCTTTTCATACCCGACTAGCGAGACTTTCGCCGCCTTCACCATCGCGTCTGCGGCTTCCACCATGGCAACGAAGCCTCTGGTTTCCACCATGCCCAAGGCCTCCATCGAATCGGCCATAAACTTGCTCCTTTATACGGGCCGGCCCGCCAGAATCGCTCGAACGGCTTCCTCTAACAGATCTTCCAGCTCCGAACGGGAAAAAACGAGATGGCTGCTCCCCTCTTCCGCTGTGACAGGGCAGTCCGCCTGCCGGAAATCAGGTGAAGTTATACCATATTTCTCCCGCACATCAAACAGTTTGTCCACGGCTTCCTGAGACAGCAAATTCCTCTTCCCCAGAACCTTCGTCAGGATCGTAATCTTGGCGTAATGCTCCAGAATCTCCATCTTGAAAAACGCTTTCTCCAGATCCCGATCGTAGGTAATGGCGCCGTGGTTGGCCAGCAGAACGGCATCGTGACGTGGCGCCAGTTCGGCCAGACTGGCGGCCAGTTCCTGCGTCGAAGGAGTCCCGTAAGGCGCCACCGGAACGCAGCCCAAGGTCACTACCACTTCCGGCATCAGCGCCGCCGTCAGCGGAATCCCCGCCACGGCGTGCGCGGTGGCGTAAACCGGATGCCCGTGACAAACGGCCTGCACGTCTTCCCGAAGGCGGTACACTTCGACATGCATCAGGATTTCCGTGGAAACCTTCCGGCCCCCCTCCAGTTGACGACCATCCAGATCGGTCACCACCATATCCTCGGGGTTCAGAAAGCCCTTGCAGACTCCCGTCGGCGTCGCCAGGAGCCGATCCCCCAGACGAATGGAGAGATTTCCTTCGTTCGCCGCGACGATGTCCTTGGCGTACATGCGGCG
>DATKAT010000131.1:0-2131 GCA_035514675.1 Acidobacteriota bacterium
CCCACTTGCCATCGCGATTCGCAAAGGAACCTTTCATAGAATGGTCAGTATAGAATGAAAGCGGCATGAAAATCGCGAACGTTCCAGGACTGCTGATACGACAGGCGCGACCTGAAGATTGCCTTCTGATTCTGACCCTGATTCGAGAGCTGGCTGAATACGAAAGGCTGGCAAGCCAAGTGACGGCCAGCGAGGAGGAGATTCGAAAGGCCGTCTTTGAAGAACCCGGCCGAGTCGAAGTCTGGATCGCCGAACTGAATGGAAGTCCGGCCGGATTCGCCATCTTTTTTCACAACTTCTCCAGCTTTCTGGGTCGTCCCGGCCTGTATCTGGAAGACCTCTTCGTACGGCCTGACGTCCGCGGCCGGGGCGTCGGAAAGGCGCTGCTGCGCCGGCTGGCCCGAATCGCCGTGGAGCGGGGCTGCGGCCGGATGGAATGGGCCGTCCTGGACTGGAACGAACCGGCCATTCGATTCTACGAAAGCCTGGGCGCCGTCGGGATGCGGGACTGGACCGTCTACCGGCTGACCGGAGAAGCTCTGAGGAAACTCGCGACCGACGAGGAGCCGGAATGAGGACTGGCCCGCATGACGAACGCGAAACTGCGCCGGATCGAGCAGGCGATCCCGACTGCCTCTCTTTTCCGAAACTCAACGCACCAGCAGATCCCGCCGATAAAAGAGGAAGAGTCCGGCAAGCAGGAGCAGGGCGGCATAGTCGAGTCCGTGGATGATCGGGAAATAGGTCTCCCAGAGGCCCCTGGCGGGCGCAACCTGCAGGGCCAATTGTTGCGACGAGTCGAAGGTGTAAGTGGCCGGAAACAGGTACCGCGTTGCACGAGCCGCCTGCGTCAGGAATGGAACTTGGATTTGCAGAAATATCCAAAGGATCGTGCTGACCGCGTACAGCAGGACCCAAGCGACTACGGCGGCGGCGATGTTGAAGTAGCTCAAAAAGAGGAAAGCCGACGCGATGGTGATGGCCATCAGGACGAACGTTTCCAACTGGTGAAACAGAAGCGTGGTCGGCACGGAGCTTTGCAGCACGACGGACATCAGGGTGGCGAATACACCCGTCAGCAGGGTGTAGGCGGCTGCCAGGACCGCCAGGCCGAAGAATTTTCCGAGAAAAAACTGGGTTCGGGTGGCGGATTTCGAAATCAGCATCACGACGGTGCCCCGGCTGAACTCGGACCAGAAGGCGACAAAGGCGAGGATGAGAAAGCTCACCCTGCCCAGCGTCGAAAGCAAGCTCGAGTACATTCCCAACAGCGGCGCTCCCATCTGGCGAATCGCGTCGCCATCGGCCATGTAATAGGACCCGACGATCAGACCTGCCAGAAGGAGAATTCCGTTCAAAACGATCAATCCAGCCAGGGCGTACAGGACCTTGCGATGCAGCAAGTCAGCGATGGTCAGCCGGGAGATGACCCACAGGTTCCTCATGGTCGCTCGACCTCGCCTCCGCCGTCGACCAAGCCCAGGTAGGCGTCCTCCAACGAGCGTCGAACCGGGTTGACGGCCTGCAGCTCAGCTCCGTCCGTCCGCAATCGGTCCAGGAGATTCCAGATCTCTTCTTTCGGCGCAAAAACTCTGCAGCCGTCCGGGCTGTCTTCAATTTCCAGATTCTGCCGCTTTAGCGACTCTCTGGTTTGTTCGGAGAGAGGGCCGGCGTCGACGGCCCAGCGATTCTGCCGCTCCAGCAGATCGCCGATCTGAAAATTTCCTCTCAGGAGCCCCCGATCCAGAATGCCCACCCGGTCGCAAACGGCTTCGATTTCCGAGAGAATGTGGGAGGAGACGACGACGGCGCAACCTCTGTCTCGCGACTCGGCAATCACGTCCCTGACCAGCCTCCGCCCCTGCGGGTCCAGATTGGCTGAAGGTTCGTCCAGCAGGATGACGGCGGGCGAATGCATCACGGCCTGAACCAGCCCCATTTTCTGAAGCATCCCCTTAGAGAACTCGCGCAGGCGGGAGCGCCACTTCCCGGCCAGTCCGAACCGCGCGACCCAACCGCGTCCGCTCTCGAAAATCGGCTCCCAGTCGGCTCCTCCGATCAGGCGGGCGTACAGTGCGCAAAGCTGCTCCGGCGTTTGATGGTGGTGAAATCCGAAGTTTTCCGGCAGAAA
>DATKAT010000132.1:0-2916 GCA_035514675.1 Acidobacteriota bacterium
GGCCCTCCGGGCGTGAACCGGACCCATGCGCTGCTTACCTGCGCCCCTTCAAGCACCCCTCCAGTCATCTCGGCCAACGCCTGCAGCGCCGTCAGGTGCTGCGGCCTCAACCCAGGCTTCTCTCGCTTCTGTCGAATATTCTCCAGCTCCAGCGGCCGGCCGGTCAGAGCCGCCGCGGCCGCCGCAAGCCGCACGATCGTCCCGCTGCCGGAATGCGACCCGCCGTCCACTTTGAGCATCGCGATTTAAGGCTAGCATCTAGTGCTGCGTTCTGGGTTTGGGGCGCAGGGAGAGGGTTCCAACGAGACGAGCCCGACGGAGCGCCGGATGTCGGAGCGATGGGACCGAAGGGTCCGTTGATCGTCCGAGGGCGAGTTGCGCCGCACCGCCGTCCCGGGGTCTCATTCTTTTCGCGCCTGCGTCGTGAGAAATACGCCCGGCAGGATTCGAACCTGCGACCTTCGGCTCCGGAGGCCGACGCTCTATCCAGCTGAGCTACGGGCGCACAGTCGAGCGGAAGTCCGATTGTAGCAGAACGGCCCTCCGAAAGCGCTCCCTTCCCCTTCGCCGAACAGACCCGCACGGTCCCTTCCGAAACCGCCAGGCAGCCACTTACTCGATTGCGAACCGGGCAGGCGGGATCGACGAGATTCTGGCTGGGATCGTCCAATATCCGGATCTTCACTCGATCGCGCCGGACGTTCTGAGAGAGATCACCGGGTAGTCTTTAGACGACGTCGATCGCCGCACCGTGACGAATCGACGCGCCCGAAGCGGGCGTGTCGGCTCCCACAATCGCGCTGCTCCGACCAACTGGAGGCATGGGCAACGGTTTCGTTCTGCGTTCTTCGTTCTGCGTTCCACGTTCGCGGCAATGCTGAGAGGCCTTTAGAAGTTCGAACTGCCGGACCGCCGAATGTCGGAGCGACGGGACCCGAAACGAGCCGCGATCTTGGGACGCTCGACGAAATCCTCCAGGAAGCCGGCTACCGGCGAAAAGGGGTCGCCTGGCATCCGCCTGAATTCGTCGCGCTGGACCGAATGACCGTGCGGCTCGGTTAAATGCCGCGACTGCGACCGGTTGATTACCGGGTTCTGGTTCGAATCTTCGAGAAGGACCGGTTCCAGTTCAATCGCCAGACCGGCGACCATCTCATTTTCACTAAGCCTGGCGTGAAGCGCCCATTGGTCATTCCGATGTACAAAGATGTGCCTGCAAAATCAACGCGTCCGAAGCGGCCGCGTCGCTCCGACAATCGCGCCGCCGCGATCAACGGGAGGCATGGGTTTCGCTGTTAGCGCCGCACGCGGCCCTGCCTCCGCGAGCAGCGCTTTCCGCCCCAATCCGCCCCCCCTCACCCGCCCGCCCTTGCTTCCTGGCCCTGCATCAGGATGTCTCGGATTTCGCCCGGGGCGGAGGCGACGGCCCAGCGCCAGCGGCCGAAGCCGCCGTGGGCCTTTACGGCCTGGGTCCACTCGTCCAGATAGCTGCGTTTGACCTTGTCCTGCTCCGTATCCTGGCCTTTGGTTTCCAGGACGAGCATGTCGCCGTTTTTCAGCCGCACCAGAAAATCGGGCCGGTACTTCTTAACAACCCCGCGAAAGATGTACAGAATCTCAAAGCCGAGATGATCGTTCTTAACCCAGGCGTCCACGGCTTCGCTTTCTTCCAGCACGAACGCGTCCGACGCCTCCCACGCGCTGTCGTAGACGCAGACGTTGATGTGCGATTTCTTCGTCCGCTCGCACGGTTTCCCGGTGTACCACGGCCGCATCTGGCCGGTGGAGCGGATGGGGTGGTCCCGATCCAACACGGGCGTCAGCCGCTCGGTGTTCTCCTGCCGCACCGCCTGTGTCACGTGCTGCACCACCCGCGACATATTCAGCGTCACGATCAGCCGCCGGCGCAGCTCGTCCCGATAGAAAAGCGGAGGCGCGATCGAAAGCCGGTCGGAGCGGATGAACTGCTCGACGATCCTGACCAACTGCGCCAGCAGGATCTCGCGGCTCCCCTTCCAGTCGAATTTCATCTGGTCGAACACGTCCCGCGCCGTTCCGAAGATGATGCGCTGCGTCCGGAACTCCCGCGCCAGCTTTTCCAGCTCGATCCGGCTGATCCGAGTCACGTCGGGCTTGCCCTCCAGAACCGGCGCCAGCTCGGCGATCTGGGCCGTCTGCGCCGCGTCCAGCTCCAAAGGCCGCGCCTTCGCCCAGTCCAGCGTCAGCCTGGGCAGAAAGACGCGGTCGATGCGCACCACGTTCGGCCAGCGGATTTCGAATTGGACTTTCGCCCGATCCGGCTCGACGACCGTCTTGGGCGTCGGCGGAGACGGCGGGCCGTCCCCTCCCCCTTCGTGCGGAAGAAACGTGAAGGGCACGCCGAAGATGTTGACGTATTCCGCATCGAAAAGACCCGACTCCGGATTGATTTCATACGAAGTCCGCCGCAGCCCGCGCCCCACGACCTGTTCGCACAGAAGCTGCGACGTAAACGCCCGCAGCCCCATAATGTGCGTCACCGTCTTGGCGTCCCAGCCCTCGCTGAGCATCCCCACCGAAATGACCTTCTGGATCCTTTCGCCGGGCTTCCCTGCCTTGCCCACGGTGTCGACGGTCAGGCGCAGCAGCTCGGCCTGCTCCGCCCTGGTCAGCTTTCGCGCGACAGGCTGCCCGTCGTCTTCCGATTCATCGTCCTCCTCGGAGCCCGCCACCGGCGCGGCCGGCTCCTCCTGCGCCTCGGCCTTCTCCAGCACTTTCGAGTCGATGTGCAGAATTCGATCCGGATCGCACAGCTCGTCGATCCGGATGCGCCGCGTATCGAAGGCGTGCTTGACCCGCGCCGCCGTCTCCGTGCGGTTGCAGACCGTAATCATCACCGGCGGCGTGAGCATTCCGGCTTCGCTCCAGGCCTTCATC
>DATKAT010000133.1:0-4010 GCA_035514675.1 Acidobacteriota bacterium
TTCGGCGATTCTCTCCAGGTTCTCTCTCCGTCTCGCTGTCAAGAAAAGTTCCGCACCGGCCCGCGCGAATTGGAATGCGGTTTCACGGCCGATTCCGGCGGAAGCGCCCGTAATGACTACTTTTTCTGCCATGATCGTTCTCAAGGGCCCTGGTTTCAGACCAGCCGCTCAGCCGGCGCGTCTGATTTTGGCTCTCTCCTCTGAAAGAGTAGATCGAAAGGAGCGAACTGTCGAGGTCCGAGGCGCAGGCCTTAGCCGCCGTCTTGGAAGGCAGTCGCGCCGAGGCGGCGCCTCGAATCGCCCGGCGCGAGTCGTAGCAAGGGACGGAACCGGTGCAACCTTGTTCGGACGCGGCGCATCGCCATCTAGCCCGAATTTCTCACACTGCTTCTACTACGTCGACGACGAGCAACGCTGTCCGGGGGCCTCAAACCCCTGGTGCCCGGAGGGTTGCGGGCGGCGCAGGCCCGTCTCGGGCGTTGCGGCTCCTTGACGATGCATCAGCATCGCCTGCGTCGCCGCGCCTACGATTCGGACCCGCGGCGCCCGCAACACGACGCACCAGGACTTCGATCACGGGCTGCCAAGCCTCCTCGACGTACTGCACGAGTACGACTGCGGGGGCCTTCGTCGCGCGCCTTGCATCCCCGCCGCTCTCCGTCGCCTCGCTACGAACCAGTGTGAGAAATGCGGGCTAAGATCTCCTCCGCTTGAGGCAACGGCCCGCCGCCGTAAGGCCGGCATCCCGCCGGCCGGATCGGATCGATGGCTGGAAGCCGGGCTAGTCGCCCGGTTGGGTGAGGACTTCCAGCAGAACAGGTACGACGCCGTCGCGCACCATGTCGAGAAGTTGGGCGGCACGGTAAGACAGATCCACAATTGTGCCCTTTTGCAGCGTTTCGATCGGAAATCGATCGTTGATGCGGACAACCACGTGCCGGCCGTTCCTCAGATTCGTGACCTTGACGCGGGTTCCGAAGGGAAGATCATAGTGGGCGGCCGTTAATTGGCTGCGGTCGAATCGCTCGCCGCTGGCGGTCCTCTTTCCATGGTAACCGTCGCCCATTCCGTACCAGCTTGCCAGACCCCGCTGCGCGCCTCGGTCGCTGACTGTTGTCGGCGTCATTACTCGGGGGCTCTTTCCGCACGCCGTCAGAACCCACAGAGCTAATAGGCATGCTCCGAACTGAGCTTTCACAATTAACGATTTTGTAACATTAGCCTGTGACAGCGAGTTCCATTGCCGTCTTCAGAAAAACAGGGCTGAGGGGGGCTCCCAGGCGGGCAAAAAAAGGCGTCCCAAGTGATATCCGCAGTGTTGATTGCCGCTGTACCCCGCCGGGAAGAAACAAACCACGAGGGCTTAGTTTAATCCCGCAAGCCGCGTCTCCCGCAACAAAGAAGAAACTTCTTCATTGCGATCATCGACTCGGCCCTTCTCCAATGGGGACCGCTGCTGAAACGGAAGGGATGACCAACCGCTCGATGCAACTTTCACCCGACGGATACGAGCTACGGTCCGGGGAACCGTTCGACGTTCGGCCACTGGGGTCGACCGCCGAAAGGCCGCAGGCTTGCTCTCAGGATTTCGCGCCATGCTCCCTGGAGAAATTCCCCAGGTTTTGACTCGAATCCGCAAGCCGGTAAAACTCTCCCGAAAAAAAGCTCCGCCGACCTGCTTCGCCCTGCTTCCTCGTCTGACGACGAATCTGACAAAACGAAGTTTGCCTCTGCGGCGCGCCTTGTTCCGACTAGCGTTCCGAGACAAAGTCCCGGTTTCGTCCGGTACAAGCGAAACTTGATGAATCAGCGTCGCCGCTATTCCATCCAGCTCCACCCTGAGCCGCTTCTTCAACCACCTTACGGAAAGTTGAATCTTCCGAATCAAGGCCGCTGTCTCCAGGGTGATCGACAATCTCTTGCGTCTACCCCTTGGGACAGCGCCTAGTATATCCACTGAATTGCGAGGAGCAAGAAAAAATTCAGCTCCGTAACGCCTGCACATAATTTGTGCAATTGGTGAGCGAAAACCAGCAGCTTTTCTTTTTTGCGGCAGTCATCAAGTCCGCCCTCAGATTTGTCACAAACCTTTTCCACAGGCTGTGGAAAAACTTTTTTTCAGTTCCCCCTCTCGAGCATTCTCTAAATTTTAGAATGGTCGATTTGGGCGATTCATATGATCCTTTTTCCGGTCGCAGCCCAAGAACCGGGCGGGCGTCTTCCGAAAACGCCTTTTGAAGTTATGATGGAAGGGAAGGAGCGACTGAAAGATGGGGAGCACTCGTACAGAAATGGACTCACTGGGCCCCGTAGAGGTTCCATCGGCCGCCTACTATGGAGCGCAGACTCAAAGGGCGGTGCTGAATTTTCCGATCAGCGGGCTGCGCCTGCCCCGTCCCTTCATTCGGGCGATGGGGTTGATCAAGAAGGCCGCCGCTACGACGAATCGGGAGCTGGGATTGCTCCCGGAGCCGATCGCCCAGGTCATTGTTCGCGCCGCCGACGAGGTCATCGAAGGGAGTTTGGACGAGCATTTCGTTGTTGACGTATTCCAGACCGGGTCGGGAACATCCACGAACATGAACGCAAACGAGGTGATCGCCAACCGGGCCATCGAGTTGCAAGGCGGAAAGATCGGCAGCAAGGAGATTCATCCCAACGACCATGTCAATCTTGGCCAGTCCAGCAACGACACGATTCCAACGGCGATCCACGTATCCTCTCTGGAAGAGCTGGAGAGAAGGCTGCTGCCCGCTCTCCAGACGCTTCACGTCTCGTTGAAGCGGAAGGCGGAGGAATTCGACGACGTTGTGAAAATCGGCCGCACTCACCTGCAGGATGCGGTGCCGATCCGGCTGGGCCAGGAGTTTTCAGGTTATGCTTCCATGCTGGAGCACGGCATTCGCCGGGTGGAGTCTCTCCGTCCCCATCTTTCGGAGCTGGCATTGGGAGGTACGGCTGTCGGCACGGGCTTGAACTGCCCGCCGGAATTCCCTTCCAAGGTCATCGGTCGAATTTCCGAATGGACCGGCATTCCCTTCCGGAAGGCGGAAAATTATTTCGAGGCGCTTGCGGCCCGCGACGCGGCAGTTGAGGCCAGCGGCGTCCTTCGGACCGTCGCCGGAAGCCTGATGAAGATCGCCAACGATCTCCGCTGGCTCGGGTCAGGTCCCCGTTGCGGGTTGGGAGAAATCCGACTCCCCTCCACTCAGCCCGGCAGCTCGATCATGCCCGGCAAGGTAAATCCGGTCATCGCCGAAGCGGTCGCCATGGTGGCCGCTCAGGTGGCCGGAAACGACGCAACGATTGCAATCGCCGGGCAATCCGGAAACTTCGAACTCAACGTCATGAAACCGGTCATTGCGCACAATCTATTGCAATCGATACAACTGATGGCGAACGCCTGCCTGGTTTTGACCGAAAAATGCGTCGACGGAATCGAAGCCGATCGGGAGCGGTGCGAGGAAATGGTGGAGAAGTCTCTGGCCATGGTCACGTCGCTGGTTCCGCGCATCGGCTATGACCGGGCCGCCGAAATTGCCAAGGAGGCTTACCGCAGCGGCAAGACGGTTCGGGAAGTGTGCCGCGACAAAAACGTTCTTTCCCCGGAGGAGTTGGATGAGGCTCTCGATCCCCGGGGAATGACCGAAGGCGCCGGGCCTGTCCTTTGAGGAATCCGGCAGGCCTTGGGCCATGGAGTTTGGCCTCCCCCATGCTATAATCCGCCGCAGATGAAAGTAGACGTTCGCCAGGTTGATGACGTAATCATCGTCGATCTCAAAGGGCGCCTCGTCAGCGACCCTGGCTGCGAGATGCTGCGAGAAATCATGAATGAGCTGATTGCGGAAGGTTGGAAGAAGATCCTGCTCAACCTCTCTGAAGTGGACTGGGTTGACAGCGCGGGAATCGGCGAGTTGGTCGCCGGAATCAAAATGGCCGGGCGGTTCGGTTCATCTGTTCGGCTCCTGCGAGTCGGCGACCGGGTTCGCCATGTCCTGTCGATCAGCCAG
>DATKAT010000134.1:0-2825 GCA_035514675.1 Acidobacteriota bacterium
TCGAAAAAGCGCCTGCTTCCTGGAAATAATTAAAGCGGACCAAGTTGGCCCGTCCGTGCGCGCTTGCGGCGCCGAATCGGATCGAGCGGAAGATCCCGGCCAGGAACGTCACGTAATTGTCCATCAGGTCGCCGTCGGAAAGCTCGCCGTTTTCGTGCAGCCAGGTGACCATAAACAGGCCGAGAACGTCCGCTTTTCCCTCTTCCACCCAGGAGGCCTGTTCGCGCAGCGCCTCGCGCACGCTCAAGTCGCGGTTGACCACGTTTTTGATTCCCAGACCGTGCGCGACTTCGTGAAACATCGTGTTTTGAAAGAAGGCGTCAAAGCTGATGTGGCGGAGTTGGTCGTCAGCAATGAGCAGATTGGAAATCGGTTCGAGGATCTTTTCAAACTTCGCCCGCATCGAGTTTTTCAATTGCAGTCGACGGGTTCCCTTTTCCAGCTGCACCTGCTCGTCGTTGGGGAGATTGATGGCGATGGTCTTGGCGCCCGCGTTGGCGTCGCCGGCATAGTAGAGCGCGTCGTAGGCGTTCAGGTCCGAATCGCTGCCCGGTTCCTCCTGCTTGTATTTCTCCGGCGCCGGCAGCGCGCGTTGCAGACGAGGCAACAGGGCGGCGTAGCGTTCCAGGCGGCTGCTCCACTCTAAATCCTTGATCAGGATGAATGCCTCGTGAGCCGCCTTGTAGCCGAAAAGCTGGTCCTCATAGGTTTCGATCGGGCCGATGACGACTTCCAAGACGTTGTCCTTCATGTCCAGCCAGGCCAGATCGCTTTCCCGATAGCTGTCTGAAAGCAGGGACGCAGCCCGCAATGTCAGGTATCGCCGCAACGCCTCGTTCTCGGAATGTTCCGCGGCTTGCCGCAACCGATCCGCCGCCAACTGGACGTCGTCGGCAAAAGCCTGGCGGTAGGGAATTGCGCGAAGGGCCCCGGATTCGTCCCGTTCAATCAGGGTGTACAGGCTGCGCATCTCTTCGGCGCTTTCCGGCGACTCCTGCAAAGCCGCCTCAAATTCTTCCCGCGTCAGATCCGGCGGATAAAAGTTGGCGCCCGGCGGCTTGGGCCCCGCCCCCGGAGCGAACGGTCGGTTGCCTTCCAAGCGATCCCAAGGCCCGTAGTTGATTTCAGCGAATCTGCGCAGCGAAGGTTCTTCCAGCGAATCGAGCAGGGCCTGGCGGTCGCCGTAGGCCTGCTTCCAAAAAATGCGGTTCATGGCGTCGGCCGCCTCGAACAAGGGCGGCAACATCCGCCTTTCCCATTCGGCCAACACCGAGAGATCGGCCGTCAATTCGACTTCGACGTACTTCGCCAGCAGCCGGTCCGAATCCTTAACCCGAACCATCTCCTCGTCCGACGTTCCCTGACAGGCCAGCAGCCAGGCCATCGGGATCAGCGCAAAAGCCTTTCTCATCGTAATTTCGCTCCCGTTTCTCAGCTATCTTCGCCCAGTCTTGAGTCAATTGCAACGAGAGGCCGGACAGCTTTGAAGCGTAGGACCGGCATCCTGCCGGTCATTCCCCATCGCCGGCTGGAAGCGCGCATCGCTTTGAGCCTCGAGGCTATTGGCACGATTGCCGCTCTGTTACTATGGAGCTAGCTGTTTGCAAATCACTAATTGAGATCATCCACGCGATGAGGAGGAATTCATAATGGCGACCAAAGCGGAGACCAGTCGAAGGAGCACGCAGGCCGATTCAAGTCGAAATCGGCGGATTATCGAGGGATTGACGAAATCGTACTGGATGGAAATCGAAACCGTTCAGAATTATCTGGCCAATTCCGTGAATCTGGAGGGAGTTAGGGCCAAGGAGATCAAGGAATCCCTCGGGTCAGACATTGAGGAGGAACTGAACCACGCCCGCATGCTGGCCGAGCGCATCCACATCCTGGGCGGTTTCGTTCCCGGCAGCTTCGAGTTCAAGCCCGAGCAGAAGTCGCTGCAGCCCCCCAGAGACACGACCGACCTGGAGACCGTGATCGTCGGCGTTATAGAGTCCGAAAATGGTGCGATCGCCCAATACCAGGAGCTGATCGAGTTGTGCGACGGGGTCGATTACGCCACCCAGGATCTGTGCATCGAGCTAATGGCCGACGAGCAGGGGCACCGGCGGGAGTTCGTT
This sequence comes from Acidobacteriota bacterium, assembly GCA_035514675.1. Taxonomy (GTDB): domain Bacteria; phylum Acidobacteriota; class UBA6911; order RPQK01; family JAPXNP01; genus DATKAT01. The sequence continues at coordinate 2,121 of DATKAT010000134.1, forward strand.
TCGTTTCTGGCCGAATTTGATGTGAAGAAGGCCGAAAAATATCGGTCGATCTAGCCCGAATTTTTGCCGGGTCCGATGAAAATGCGACATGAGCAAGCGCACCTTTGTTTCCTATTCGCCGGCTCGCCTTCCAGAAGACGAGATGCTGGCCCGAGGGAAGGAATTCCTGTCGCTCATGGGCTCTCGGCGAAGCGTGCGCGAATTTTCGCCCGATCCCGTGCCGCGCCCCCTCATAGAACTGGCCATTCGGACCGCTTCGACGGCCCCCTCCGGCGCTCACCGCCAGCCCTGGAAGTTTGTGGCCGTCTCGAACCAGAAGATCATGCGCCGGATCCGGGAAGCTGCCGAACGCGAAGAGAAGCGAAGCTATCGAGAGCGCATGCCGGAGGACTGGCTGCGGGCGCTGGAACCGCTGGGAACCGACTGGCGAAAGCCGTTTCTGGAGACCGCGCCCTGGCTGGTGGTCGTATTCGCGGAGTCGTACGGGCTGGATCCGGATGGTTCCAAGGTTAAGAATTACTACGTGCAGGAAAGCGTCGGAATCGCCTGCGGATTCTTCATTTCTGCCGTTCATCGGATGGGGTTGGCGACCTTGACCCACACCCCGAGTCCCATGGGATTTCTCTGCGAGATTCTGGAGCGGCCCGCCAACGAACGTCCTTACATCCTTTTTCCGGTCGGATATCCCGCGCAAGACGCCGCCGT
>DATKAT010000135.1:0-14732 GCA_035514675.1 Acidobacteriota bacterium
AGCCTTCGGAAGCCCCGCTTGCGCCGGGTCGACTCGACATAATCTCGCGTGTCGGCTCCGGTCGCCCACCGCAGGGCCAGCAGGGGGGACAGCAGAATGATTTGGATCCCCTCCCGAAACAAGATCAGCGGGTTTTTCTTCTGATCTTGAAACCGCTCCAAACGGTCGTCCAGCGTTCCCAGAAACCGAAACAAGAACGCCATCATGGCGGTCGTCTTTTTCTCCGGCACCGAACCCTGTCCCATCTCGTCGATGATGCCGATGAGAGTCTCGCTTCTGCGACGCGCATCCTCGCCGACATGAAATCCGTAAAACTCCCATTGATGGGGGGAATTCATCAGGGACTGGAGATGAAGCACGCGGTGGTTCAACCAGTAGTAGAGATCCGGGTCGAACTTCGTCCGGTAATGCTCCACGAATCGCTGCAGATTCTTGATGTACTGATCGACAAATCTGCGCTCTTCTTCAATCCGGTCCCGATGAATCAGGAAGCCAAGAAAGCCGATCCCCACCACCACGAGAACAAATAAAAGTGCAAAGAAAACCATCGCTCCCCCTGAGCTTGGCGGCTCCGACCTTTCTGAACCCCTATTCTCATGGAATTGCAAAGCAAAGTCCACCCGTTTGTTCCGGATCGACTTCCTGAAGCAGAACCCTGGCTCCGTTTACCAGCGAACAAGTCAACCTCGGCATTTAAACTTTTCGGGGATCCGCATCGTCTAAAGGACGCAATGCAGGAAACAACCAGTCCGTCCAAGGAGGACTCAAATGTCACGGTCGGCAGCGATTGAGAGAGAAGATTTGAGAGACGACTTAGTCCATGAAATCGTCCGCGCGCTTGAGGGGATGCCCGCTCACATCCGGCAGGCCTTCATCTGGACTCATTATCGGGGCGGGAGTGTCGACGTTATTGCTCAAGAACTGAACGTCTCCCGCAGAAAGGCGCAAGAGTGGGTGCAGGTGGCGAATCGGATCCTGTACAGCCGGCTGAACCGAAAACCGCTATAGTTTCTCCGGATGACCCAAAGGCGGCTCACACTGGAAGTCCTGGAAGATCGATTTGCGGTCTGCCGATACTCCATTGACGGCTCATTCCCATTTCCGAAGGTCGAGAACGGATTCTTCTCCTGGACGTGCAACGCAGACGAGATCTCGGTCGTCTGCCGGGAAGAAGCGGCGCCAGAGGAGGCCGAGGTCGAGAAAGGATGGAGGGGCCTCCGAATCGCAGGACAGCTCGATTTTCACCTGATTGGAATACTGGCCTCCTTAACGGCCCCTCTGGCTGAAGCGGAGATCGGCGTCTATGTGATCTCGACATTTTCAACCGATTTTGTCTTCGTGAAAGCAAACAAGCTGGATGAAGCCATCCGGGCGCTTCAGGACGGCGGATTCGAGTTCCGAACTCCGGACTCGTAGCCCGGATCTCGCACTCCAGATCCTGGCTCCCGACTATTCGAACCTCATTTCAACCGCACTCGGCCGAATTTTCTTCTGCCGACGCGCAGGACGAACGTCGGCTTTTCCCGAGCTGAGAGAACGGTCATGGGATCGCTGACGCGATCCTGATCGATCGAGACGGCTCCCTGTCGAATCAGTCTTCTGGCCTCTGATTTGGAGGCGGCGAACCGCGTGCGCAGCATGACGTCGGCCAGCGGAAGCGGTCCGCTTCCGGTCTCGAATTCAAACTCGGGCATGTCCTCCGGGTGCTGACCTTTTTGAAACACCAGGTTGAAATGCTGCTCGGCCTGCCGGGCTGCCTCCTCGGAATGAAAGTCGCTCACGATGTGGAATGCGAGCCTGCCTTTGACCCGCATGGGATGTTCCCGTCCCTGATCCACGTCTGCGCGCAGTTTTCGAATCTCTTCATTGCTCAAATCGGTCAGAAGCTCATAGTAGCGCCACATCAGTTGGTCGCTGATGGACATAATCTTTCCGTAGATCTCCTGCGGCTCTTCATCGATTCCGACGTAATTGCCCAGGGACTTGCTCATCTTCTCCACTCCGTCGAGCCCCTCCAGCAGCGGCATCATGATGAGCACCTGAGGGTTCTGGCCATATTCGCGCTGAATGTCGCGGCCGACCAGAAGGTTGACCTTCTGGTCGGTTCCGCCCATTTCGACGTCCGCCTTCAGGAACACGGAATCGTAGGCTTGCGCGAGTGGGTAGAGGAACTCATGGACAGAGATCGGTTGTTGTGCGGCCAGACGCCGGGAGAAGTCGTCCCGCTCCAGCATTCTGGCGACGGTGTACTTTGCGCACAGGCGAATCCAATCCTCCGAGGAGAGCCTTCCCAGCCAGCGGCTGTTGAAGTCAATCACCGTCTTTTCCGGATCCAGGATCTTAAACACCTGCTTCTTATAGGTTTCCGCGTTGGCTTCGACCTCTTTCACGGTCAAGGGGGGGCGGGTCTTGTTCCTTCCGGACGGATCGCCGATTCGCCCGGTGAAATCGCCGATAAGAAACACGACTCGGTGGCCGAGATCCTGGAAATGCTTCATCTTTCGGAGGACGACGGTATGGCCCAGGTGCAGGTCGGGAGCGGTTGGGTCGAATCCGACTTTGACGGTCAGCGGTCGGCCCGCCGCCTGAGCCTCTTCCAGCTTGGCCCGGAGCTCTTCCCGGCTGATGACTTCCGCCGTTCCCTTTTCAAGGATCTCCAGCCGCTCCTCAACCGTCATGTCGCCGAGACTCATAAGGCGGACATTATACCGAAGCCTACTCGGCAGGAACGACGTCTTCCTGCGTCAACGGTTCGAGGAACTCCTCCAGCTCCTCTTCTTCCGGCTGATAGGGATTGGCGACTTCGTTGTTACGATAGTATTCCATTCCCGTGCCCGCCGGGATCAGGCGTCCCATAATGACGTTTTCCTTCAACCCGCGCAGGTAATCGATCTTTCCGCTGATGGCGGCTTCGGTCAGGACCCGAGTCGTTTCCTGGAAGGAGGCGGCCGAGATAAAAGAGTCGGTGCTCAGCGATGCCTTGGTAATCCCGAGCAGGAGGGGCCGGCCGGTGGCGGGACGGCCGCCTTCCTTCTCGACCCGTTCGTTTTCCTCAGAGAATCGGAACCGGTCGACCTGTTCTTCCAACAGGAATTCCGTGTCGCCGACATCTTCGATCTTGACCCAGCGCATCATCTGGCGAACGATGACCTCAATGTGCTTGTCATTGATGTTGACTCCCTGCAACCGATAGACTTCCTGAATTTCGTTTACTAGATATCTTTGCAGCTCTTTTTCGCCCAGAACCCGCAAGATGTCGTGTGGATTCCGGGGGCCGTCCATCAGGGCGTCTCCGGCTTTGACGCGTTCGCCTTCCTGAACGTTGACGTGGACTCCTCGGGGCAGGAGGTATTCGGCGCGGGTCTCGACGTCGTCGGCTTCGACGACGATCTTGCGCTGCCCGCGGCTGAGCCCGCCGAAACGCACCACTCCGTCGATTTCAGTGATCACTGCGGTTTCTTTCGGCTTGCGCGCTTCGAACAGCTCGACGACCCGGGGGAGTCCGCCTGTAATGTCCTTGGTCTTCGTCGTTTCCCTTGGGATTTTCGCCAGCGTGTCTCCCGGAAAAACGTTGTCTCCGGAATCGACCATCAAGTGAGCTCTGGAGGGAACCAGATACACTTTCAGCGTCTTGCCGTCCGCGTCCTTCACTTGAAGCTGAGGCTGCCGCTTTTCATCAGGGGAGTCTGTGATGACCTTTCTGGCCAAACCAGTCACCTCATCCACCTCCTCCTTCATGGTCAGGCCTTCGACAATGTCCTTAAAGGAAACCTTCCCGCCGAATTCGGTCAGAATGGAGAAAGTGTAGGGGTCCCATTCCAGAACCTTCTGCCCCGGTTCGATTTCCTGTCCATCCTTGACCATGAGGCGGGCGCCGTAGACAACCGAATAACGTTCCTTTTCGCGCCCTTTCTTGTCCAGGATCACCAGACTGCCGTTGCGGTTCATAACGACCAGAGCGCCTTCCTTGTCGGTAACCGTCTGCAGACTCAGATGACGAACGACGCCCGCGTTCTTGGCCACGATCGTCGACTCCTCCTCAATTCGAGTCGCCGTTCCGCCGATGTGAAAAGTCCTCATCGTCAACTGAGTGCCCGGTTCTCCGATCGACTGGGCCGCCAGCACTCCCACGGCCTCGCCCATTTCGACCATGACGCCGGAAGCGAGATTTCGGCCGTAGCACTTCCTGCACAGGCCTCTTTTCGACTTGCAGGTCAACACCGAGCGAATGACGATCTTTTCAATGCCGGCGGCCTGAATCGAGGCTGCTGCGTCTTCATCGATCTCCTGACTGACATCCACCAGAGTCGACCCGGTAAACGGATCGATCACCTTTTCCAGGGCCACTCTTCCGATGATGCGATCCCGCAGGTTCTCGATGATTTCACCGCCTTCCACCAGGGCGTACATTTCGATCCCATCCAGGGTTCTGCAGTCTTCTTCGGAGATGATGACATCTTGCGCCACATCCACTAGTCGGCGGGTCAGATATCCGGAATCGGCGGTCTTGAGGGCAGTGTCGGCAAGTCCTTTCCGGGCGCCGTGCGTCGAGATGAAGTACTGCAGCACGGTCAACCCCTCTCTGAAGTTGGCCGTAATCGGCGTCTCGATGATTTCCCCGGAAGGCTTGGCCATCAATCCGCGCATCCCGGCCAGCTGTCGCATCTGCTGCTTGCTGCCCCGGGCTCCCGAGTCGGCCATTGTGAAAATGGAGTTGAACTCTTCGCCCTGGGCGTGGGCCGTCGACATGCCTTCAAACATTTCGTCCGCGACCTTTTCGGTCACATCGGACCAGATGGCGACGACTTTGTTGTAACGCTCTCCGTTTGTGATGGCTCCGTCTCGATACTGTTGTTCGACCCGAATGACCTCTTCGCGAGCGCGCTCGACCAGCGTTTCCTTGTTTTCCGGAATGATCAGATCGTCGATGCCCACAGTGAATCCGGCCCGGGTCGCATAGTAAAAGCCGAGACTCTTCAGTTCGTCCAGCATCCGGACGGTTTCCTCCGCACCGAAGCTCAGGTAGCAGAAATTGACGAGCTGCTGAAGCCCCTTCTTCTTGAGCAGCCCGTTAACGAACGGCATCTTGTCGGGAAGGCGGTCATTGAAGATCGTTCGACCCACCGTGGTCTCCAGATAACGATTCTGCACTTCCTGGACCTCCGCATGCAGCACGTCCTGGGTGTCGTACTGTACGGTCAGGTCGATCAGTGGCCCGCTGTAACGGAACCGAATCGGGCTGAGGAGTTCGATCTCCCCGGCCTGCAGGGCGTGATAGATTTCCTTCATATCGGCAAAGGTCCGACCCGTTCCCTTCGCATTCTGCTTGGAATTCGTCAGGTAATAGCACCCCAGAACGATGTCCTGCGTGGGTACGGCGACGGGTTGTCCGTTGGCTGGAGAAAGGATGTTGTGGGCCGAAAGCATGAGAATCGAGGATTCAATCTGCGATTCCTGGGAGAGCGGGATATGCACGGCCATCTGGTCGCCGTCGAAATCGGCGTTGTAGGCGGTGCATACCAGCGGGTGGATCTTGATGGCCTTGCCCTCGACGAGCACCGGCTCGAACGCCTGAATGCCGAGCCTGTGAAGTGTAGGCGCACGGTTCAACAGCACAGGATGCTGTTTGATGACGTCATCGAGGATGTCCCAGACGACGTCGACCTGATCCTCGACCAGCTCTTTGGCCCCCTTGATGGTTGTGGCGTGCCCTTCCTTTTCCAGCCGATGATAGATAAACGGCTTGAACAATTCCAAGGCCATGATTTTGGGAAGTCCGCACTGATGCAACTGCAGCTCGGGCCCAACGACGATCACGGAGCGCCCAGAGTAGTCGACGCGCTTGCCAAGCAGGTTCTGTCGAAAGCGACCCTGCTTTCCCTTTAGGGAATCGGAAAGCGACTTCAAGGGCCGATTCTTGACGCCTCTGAGTACGCGGCCGCGCCGGCCGTTGTCGAAAAGCGCGTCCACCGCTTCCTGGAGCATGCGTTTTTCATTCCGGATGATGACTTCCGGCGCCCGCAGCTCTACCAGCTTTTTCAGGCGGTTATTCCGGTTGATGACGCGCCGATACAGGTCGTTCAGGTCCGAGGTGGCGAATCGGCCTCCGTCCAGGGGTACTAGCGGGCGCAGCTCTGGAGGAATGACGGGAACGACGTCCATGATCATCCATTCCGGCTTGTTTCCGGATTTTCGAAAGGCGTCGACGACGCGAAGACGTTTGGCGAACTTGAGCCGCTTCAATTGAGAGGTCTCGTTCTTCATCTTGTGGCGGAGATCGACGGCCAGCGCTTCGATGTCGACGCGCCGCAGCAGCTCCTTGATGGCTTCAGCGCCCATTCCAGCTTCGAACTGGCCGGGATATTCGCTCTGCAGGGCCCGAAACTTCTCCTCCGTCAGCAGCTCTTTCTGCTTCAGCGGAGCCTCCCCGGGATCCACCACGACGTATGCCTCGAAGTAAAGAATGCGCTCCAGATCTCTCAGGGAAAGATCAAGCAGGTGGCCGATTCGGCTGGGCAGGCCTTTGAAAAACCAGACGTGCGAACAGGAGCTGGCCAGTTCGATGTGTCCCAGCCGCTCTCGACGCACTTTGGAAAGGGTCACCTCGACGCCGCACTTGTCGCAGATCACCCCTCGATGCTTCATCCGCTTGTACTTGCCGCACAAGCATTCCCAATCGGTAACCGGTCCGAAGATTCGAGCGCAAAACAATCCGTCTCGCTCCGGCTTGAAAGTCCGGTAATTGATGGTCTCCGGCTTGGTGACTTCTCCGCTGGACCAGGACCGGATCTTTTCAGGCGAAGCCAATCCAATGCGGATGGCTTCGAAATTCTTCAGGAGTTGACTCTTATCGAATTGATCGCGAAACATTCTCAAGGTATCTGACCTCCTTGGCGCGAAAGTGAAAAACTACGAAATCGGAAGACTCGCTCATCGCATGCGCAGCCGGACTACCCTTCCGCCGCTTCGGCGGCGCCGCTCAAAGCGGCTTCAGCCTGTTCCAGAATTTCCGAGCGCCGACGCATCTTCTTCTTGGGCTTCTCAATCAGTTCGACGTCCAGGGACAGAGACTGCAGCTCTCGGATCAGAACGTTGAATGATTCCGGGATTCCCGGGCTGTAGGTCGATTCGCCCTTGACGATCGCTTCATAGATCTTCGCCCGTCCCTGCACGTCGTCGGACTTGGCTGTCAGCAGCTCCTGCAACACGTTTGCGGCGCCGTAGGCTTCCAAAGCCCAGACCTCCATCTCTCCAAACCGCTGTCCGCCGAACTGCGCCTTTCCGCCCAACGGCTGTTGAGTGATCAGGCTGTAGGGACCGATGGATCGGGCGTGGATCTTGTCGTCGACCATGTGGCTGAGCTTGTTCATGTAAATGTATCCAACGGTGACTTCCTGATCGAATCTCTCGCCCGAGAGACCGTCGTAGAGCACCGACTTGCCGCCCTGGGGCAGCGCGGCCTTGCTCAGCTGTTGCTTGACTTCATCCTCTGTCGCGCCATCGAAAACGGGAGTCGAAAAGTGGACGCCCAACACTTTGGCGGCCCATCCAAGGTGCGTCTCCAGCACCTGTCCGAGGTTCATTCGGGACGGCACCCCCAAGGGGTTCAGAACCAGCTCGGTCGGCGTTCCGTCCGGCAGATAGGGCATATCCTCTTCCGGAAGAATTCGGGCGATGACGCCCTTGTTTCCGTGCCTTCCCGCCATCTTGTCGCCGACGGCGATCTTTCTTTTCATGGCCACATAGGCTTTGACCATCTTGATGACGCCGGGAGGGAGTTCATCCCCTTTCTCAATCCGCTCGACGCGATCCTCGTGGCCTTGCTGAAGGTTCTCAATCTGTTGAGACGTCTTCTCCTTCAGGGTCTCCAGGGCTTCCATGATTTCCTTATCGGAAACGCGAACCTGAAGGAGGCGGCTGAACGATAGCTTCTCCAGCGCTTGTCGAGTCAGCTTATCGCCTTTCTTGGCCAGCGCCTTTCCATCCTCATCCGTCACCGCCGCCGCAGCCTTGGAGTTCGTCAAAAGATTCAACAGGCGCACGCTGCCTTCTTCGCGAATGATGCGAATCTCGTCGCGCAGGTCCTTTTCCAGCTTTTCGATCTCATCGCGCTCGATCTGGAGCGTCCGTTCATCCTTATCGACTCCTCTGCGGGTAAACACCTTGACGTTGACGACGGTTCCTTCGATTCCCGGCGGCGCATAAAGAGACGCGTCCTTGACCTCTCCGGCTTTTTCTCCGAAGATGGCTCGCAGGAGCTTTTCCTCTGGGGTCAGCTGGGTTTCGCCTTTGGGGGTGACTTTCCCAATGATGATGGACCCGGGCTTGACCGTGGCGCCGATGCGAATGATCCCGCTTTCATCCAAATCCGCCAGAATTCCTTCGCTGACGTTGGGGATGTCCCGAGTGATCTCCTCCGGTCCGAGCTTCGTGTCCCTGGCCTCGATTTCGAGCTCCTCAATGTGGATGGAAGTGTAGGAGTCGTCCTTGACCAGCTTTTCACTGATCAGGATCGCGTCTTCGAAGTTGTACCCGCGCCAGGGCATGAATGCTGCAAGGATGTTCTTGCCCAAGGCCAGCTCGCCCTTCTCCGTGCAAGGGCCGTCGGCCAGAACCTGGCCCTTGATCACGCTGTCGCCCTTGCCAACGAGGGGCTTCTGGGTCAGACAGGTGTTCTGGTTGGAGCGCTCGAACTTGATCAGCTTATAGATATCGACGCCGACGTCTTTTTCCTGATCGCCGTTGTCGGACGAGACTCTGATGATGATCCTCTCCGAGTCCACGCTTTCAACCACTCCATCCCGGCGGGACAACACGACGGCGCCCGAGTCGCGGGCCGCAATGTATTCCATGCCTGTCCCAACCAGCGGCGCTTCCGCTCGAACCAGCGGCACCGCCTGCCGTTGCATGTTCGACCCCATCAGAGCGCGGTTGGCGTCGTCGTTTTCCAGAAACGGGATCATGCTGGCGGCAACGCTGACCAACTGTTTCGGACTGACGTCGACATATTCGATCTTTTCCTTCTCCACGAAAACGAAATTGCCTTCGTGGCGTGCGCTGACCCGCTCCCGGACGATGCGATTCTTGTCGTCGATCTCGACGTTGGCCTGCGCAATGTAGTGCTTATCGCCCTCCCAAGCCGTCAAATAAAACGTGTGCGGTTCGAAGGCCGCCGGCGACTTCTTGCCTTTCAAGCGCTTATTGGCCGCCTCCACTTCCTTCTGAACGCAGATCTGCCCCGCTTTCAAGCCCGTGTCGCCAGGATTGACGACTCGGACGTAATCGACGATCTTGCCGTCCTCCACTTTGCGGTAGGGAGACTCGATGAATCCGAACTCGTCGATTCGGGCATAGCAACTCAGGGATGAAATGAGTCCGATGTTGGGCCCTTCCGGCGTTTCGATCGGGCAAATCCTGCCGTAATGGGACGGATGGACGTCTCGAACTTCAAACCCCGCGCGTTCGCGGCTCAAGCCTCCCGGGCCCAACGCCGAAAGCCTCCGCTTATGAGTGATCTCGGACAGGGGATTGGTCTGGTCCATAAACTGGGAAAGCTGACTGCTGCCGAAGAATTCGCGAATCGAAGCCATCACCGGCTTGGCGTTGATCAAATCGTGAGGCATGGCGGTGGCGATTTCCTGATGCACCGACATCTTTTCCTTGATCGCGCGCTCCATCCGCACCAGACCGATTCGAAACTGATTCTCGAGCAGTTCGCCGACGGCCCGCACCCGTCGGTTTCCGAGGTGGTCGATGTCGTCAGCCGAGCCGATGTTGCTCTGCAGCTTCAACAGGTACGAAATGACGTGTTGAAAATCCTCGGGGGTCAGCGTTCGCTGATCCAGCGGCGTATCGAGCCCCATTTTGATATTGAACTTGAGTCGACCCACTCTGGAAAAATCGTACTTTCTGGGATCGAAAAACATTCCATGGAACAGAGCCGTGGCAGTCTCCAGCGTGGGAGGATCGCCCGGCCGCTGCTTTCTGTAGATCTCAATCAGGGCGTCGTTGGTTGCCTCCACCGCGTCTTTCTTTATGGTGGCCGTAAGCGTGGTGCCGATCACGTCCTTTTCAGGAAAAAGGACCTGGAATTCGGAAATCCCCGCCTCAACGAAATTGTTGACGCTGCCGCCGGAGATCTCGGCAGTGGCTTCCACCAGGATCTCTCCGGACTCCTCATCGACGACATCCTGCGCCGAAAAGGCGCCTTCCAAATCTTCGATTCCGATTTCGATCTCCTCCACTTTCTCCTTCTTGAGCTGCGCAAACGCCGAATGCGTGAACTTGCGGCCGGCCGCCAGCAACGCCTCGCCTTTCTTGGAGGGATCCGGAACGTCTCGGTTGATCTTGCGCCCCACAATCGATTCGTCAAGTTTCCAGAAGAGCTTCTTGCGGGCGATTCGGATCGTCGCGGTGCGATAGAAGTTGCGCAGGATGTCCCCGTCGGAACTCATTCCCAGCGCCCGAAGGAAGATAGTGGCCAGAAACTTCCTCTTGCGATCGATGCGGACGTACAGCAGATTCTTCTTTGTGTCGTATTCGAATTCGATCCAGGACCCGCGATAGGGAATGATCTTCCCGAGGAAGTGGTTCTTCTGGTTGCTGCTTTCGAAGAAAACCCCAGGGGAGCGATGCAGCTGGCTCACAACGACGCGTTCCGTTCCGTTGACGATGAAGAGTCCGTTGCCGGTCATCACCGGAATGTCGCCGAAGTAAACCTCCTGCTCCTTGATGTCCCGAATCGTCTTCTCTTCGCTGTCCGGATCCTTTTCCCAGACCACGAGTCGAATCGTGACCTTCAAGGGGACCGAGTAAGTCATTCCCCGTTCACGGCATTCATCGATGGTGTATTTAGGGGCGCCGATGCCATATTCGACGAATTCGAGGGAGCAGGTGTCCCGGAAATCGGTGATCGGAAACACCGATCGAAACACGGCCTGCAGACCCACGTCGTCGCGTTCGGCCGGAGGCGTTTCGAGCTGGAGGAATCGTTCGTACGAGAGCTTCTGCACTTCCAGCAGATCGGGAATTGGGAAAACTGACTTGATTTTCGCGAAGTCGACTCTCTCCCTGTATACATTCTTGACGAATTCAGACATGCGCGGTCGCTCCCTTAAATTCTCTTGGGTTCTGGCAAACTAAGCGCCGAGGCTCAGATCGGCCTGCATCTGTTCGAGCTGACGGGACGGGTTCCAGCAAGCAGAATGAGGGTTTCCGATCCGGGTCTCCAGCATGAAAAATCGGCTCTCTTTGAGGGCGAAAGCGTCTAACAAGTTGCGAAAAAAAAGAAAAGGGACACTACGCCCCTTCTCCTTTCTGCATTACAAAAGGAAATGATTAGCCCGCCACGCTGAATCAAGACTAGCACACGCCTTCAACCAGTACAAGTGCAATTTCACGGCGCCCGCTACTTGATCTCGACGCTGGCCCCGGCGGCTTCAAACTTCTTCTTGATCTCTTCGGCCTCTTCCTTGGCGACCCCTTCCTTGATGGGCTTGGGGGCCCCTTCGACGACATCCTTGGCCTCTTTCAGACCCAGGCTGGTGACTTCGCGGACGGCCTTAATGACTTCGATTTTCTTTTCGCCGAAACTGGTCAGGATGACGTCAAATTCGGTTTGCTCTTCCTCCGCCGCCGCTGGACCTGCGGCCGCTCCGCCTGCGAAGCCGGCCGGCGCGGCGACAGCGGCGGTGATGCCGAACTTCTCCTCGAGATCCTTCACCAGCCCGTTGATCTCGATCATCGAGGCGTTCTCAATCCACTGCAGCACTTCCTCACGACTAATTGCCATTTCCTTCACTCCTTCAAAAGATTCTGATTACTTCTGTTTTTCTTCCAATTGCTTCAAGACGGAAGCCAGGCTCCTCAACGGCGACTGCACTGCGCCGGCCAGCCGGGCCAGCGGCGCATTCAGAAGGTAGAGCAGCTTCGACAGCAGCTCCTCCTTGGACGGCATGTCGGCCAGCGCTTCGACATCCCGCACCGAAATGGGCTGGCCCTCCATCACGGCCGCCTTCAAGCTCATGTTCGGGTTGGTCTTCAGAAACTCCTTGAGCACTTTCGCCAGGGCAACGACGTTGCCCGAGGTGTAGGCGATCGCGGTTGGTCCGATGAAGTGCGCCTGAATCTCGGCGATCGGAGTATCCTGAGCGGCCCGCAGGGCCAAGGTGTTCTTGACCACCTGATAGGCACTCCCCGTTTCACGGACTCGCGAACGCAACTCGGTGATGTCGGGAACGTTGATCCCTTTGAAATCGACCAGAATCACGGTTTCGCTTCCCTGAAACGCCCCTTTGAGAAGCTCGACGACCTTTTCCTTTTCCGCTCTTTTCATAACGATTTAGCGCCTATCTGATTTACGTCGATCTTAATGCCGGGCCCCATGGTGGACGAGACGGCGCCCGCGCGCAGGTAACGCCCCTTTGCGGAAGCCGGTTTGGCGCGCAGCACCGCTTCAATGAGACTCCGGGCATTTTGAATCAACTGGTCCGTTTCGAACGAAGTCTTCCCGAACGGAGCGTGGATCACGCCGTTCTTGTCGACCCGAAACTCGACTTTTCCGGCCTTGATGTCACTGACGGCGCGCGCCACGTCGAAAGTGACCGATCCGGCCTTGGGATTGGGCATCAGCCCTCGCGGCCCCAGGACTCGTCCAAGCTTCCCGACCGACTTCATCATATCCGGGGTGGCAACCACGGCGTCAAAGTCGATCCAGCCGCCTTGAATTTTCTCAACGATATCTTCTCCGCCGGAAAATTCCGCCCCGGCCTCTTCCGCTTCCTTGACCTTTTCGCCCGAAGCGATGACGCAGACTCGAATGGTTTTGCCCAGTCCATTCGGGAGGACGACGGTTCCCCGAACCATCTGATCGGCGTGCTTGGGATTGACCCCCAGGTTCAAGGCGATTTCCGCCGTCTCGTCGAAGCCCGCGAACTTGACTTCCTTCATCAGAGCGATGGCCTCGTCCAGTCCGTACTCCCTGCGCTCCACGCGATCTTCCGCCTGTTCGAATTTCTTTCCTGCCATAAGAGCTTTTATCCCTTCACCTCAACGCCCATGCTGCGCGCGGTTCCCAAAACGATTCGCTTGGCGGCCTCCAGATCTCCGGCGTTGAGGTCCGGCATCTTGGTTCGCGCGATTTCCTCGACCTGCTGCATCGTCACGGAGGCCACCTTTTCCTTGTTTGGAACGGCCGAGCCCTTGGCGATTCCAGCGGCGCGCTTCAGCAGGATGGCGGCCGGGGGCGTCTTTGTAATGAACGAGTAGCTCCGATCCTGAAAAACCGTTATGACGACCGGTATGATCAAGCCCTCCTGACTTTGCGTCTTAGCGTTAAACGCTTTGCAGAAGTCCATGATATTGACTCCGTGCTGGCCTAGGGCCGGCCCCACCGGAGGAGCGGGGGTCGCCTTGCCGGCGGGAATCTGCAACTTGATCATTCCAATTACCTTCTTTGCCATTGAATTTGACCTTCTTCTACACTGGATTCCGCCCCGGCGGTCGGCGGCGGCGCCTGCGGGCGATCGACATCTTCATTCATTCGGCCGAACTGGACGCCTCGGGCTCACCCGACGATGGAAGACCCGAAAGCCTCGCGCCGGAGCGGCGTTTGCGAAAACCATTCCGGACGCCCCGCCAAAGACGCCCACGGTCGCGCTACAGCTTTTCGACCTGTACGAACTCCAGTTCCACAGGCGTGGCTCGACCGAAGATGGTCACCATCACCTTCAAAGTGCTTCGCTCCAGATTGACGTCTTCCACCTCGCCTGTGAAATTGGAGAACGGGCCGTCAATAATCTTGACCGACTCGCCCTTCTCAAACGAGAACTTCGGTTTCGGCTTCTCCGCTCCGCTGGATACGCGGTGGACGACTTCATTGACTTCTTCTTCGGTCAGGGGCGTCGGCTTGCTCCCCTGGCTGACAAATCCGCTGACCTTCGGAGTGTTCCGCACCAGGTGCCAGGTGTCGTCGTTCAACTCCATCTCAACGAGAATGTACCCGGGAAAGAAGAGCTTGGATGTGACCACCTTTTTCCCGCCCTTCATCTCCACGACGTCCTCGGTGGGGATCAGAATCTGGCCGATCTTCTCCTGCAAGCCGAAAACCTGCACGCGATTCATCAACCCCTCGGCCACTTTCCGCTCGTAGCCCGAGTAGGTGTGGATGATGTACCATTTCTTGCCGGAATCCGTTCCGGATTTCTCTTCGCTAATCTTCCCGCTCCTTTATAAGAATACCGAATACACCCAATTGACGGCATACTGAAGCACGAAATCCACGAGGAACAGATACGCTCCGAAGAAGAAAACGGTTACAAGAACCACGATCGTCGTCGCCCAGACCTCTTTTTTCCCGGGCCAGGTGACTTTTTTCAGCTCCGACTTCACGTCCCCGTAAAAAACGGCCGCTTTCTTGGGAGCCTCTTTTACCTTTTGCAGCATTGCTTACGTCCGCCTGTGCGATTCTGGCAGGCCAGGAGGGACTCGAACCCCCAACCCCCGGTTTTGGAGACCGGCGCTCTGCCAGTTGAGCTACTGGCCTGCATGAAGAGTCCGGTTCAAGGTCTGAGCGAACCCTCGGATCTTTGCGACTCCTACTCGTAGATCTCGGTAATGGTGCCGGCGCCGACGGTGCGGCCGCCTTCCCGGATGGCGAAGCGCAGCCCCTTCTCCATGGCGATCGGCGTGATCAGCTCCACTTCGATCGCCACGTTGTCTCCCGGCATCACCAT
>DATKAT010000136.1:0-2255 GCA_035514675.1 Acidobacteriota bacterium
TTGGAAAAGACGCAGGCCGAATCGACCCGCCTCAGAAACTCCTCTCGAGCCGCCGGATCTTCTGTCAGAATGCCGTCGGTGTGATGAGAACCGTAGCGATTGATGTGGTCGACCGCATCGCTCAACCCTGCGACGACTCGAATCGACAGGGTCAGATCGCCGTATTCCGTCCTCCAGTCCCGTTCGTCCGCTTCATCAACAAGGGGCAGGATCGCTCGGGTTGCGGGACATCCTTTCACGCGGATTCCCGCATGACGGGCGGCGGCGTCGAAACCGGGCAGAAAAGCCGCCGCCACAGACTCGTCGACCAGCAGCGTTTCCAAGGCGTTGCAGGCTGCCGGGTAGTCGGTTTTGGCGTCGAGGACCAGCGGAAGGGCTCGCTGCAGGTCCGCCTTACGATGAACGAAAAGGTGGCAGATGCCCTCCGTATGACCCAAAACGGGAATGCGGGTGGCTTCCATGACGCGGCGCACCAGTTCGCCGGAACCCCGGGGAATCACCAGATCGACCAGTTCCGGATAGGCCAGCATTTCCTGAAACTCCTCGCGAGTCGTCAGCAACCGCGCCCAACCCTCGGGCAGCCAAGCACAGGCGCGGTTCAGCTTCTGCACCAGAGTCATAAACGCCTGATTGGAACGCAGAGCCTCGGCTCCCCCCTTCAGAACGACCGCATTGCCGCTTTTGAGCGCCAATGAAAGAATCTGGGGGATCACATCGGGCCGTGATTCGAAAACGATCCCGATGACGCCCAGAGGCGCGGATTCTTTTTCCAGAACGAGCCCCTCGGCCAACTTGCGACGGGACAGGACCCGTCCCACGGGATCCTCCAGCCTGACCAGATCGCGCATTCCTTGAACGAGCGCGTCCAGCTTCTTTTCGCTCAGGACGAGGCGCTGATAAAGGCTGTCCTCAAGCCCCTCCCTCTCCTCCCGGCAGTTGAGTTCGTTCTGTTGGAGCAGGAATTCCCGATGCTCCTCAATGAGACGGGCGAAAATTTCCAGCGATTCGTTTTTTCGTTCGGTCGTCAGGGACGCCATGGCGAACGAGGCGTTTCGCGTTTCCTCGAGAAGAGGGTACAGGGAGGTCGGTTCAGTTGACGTCTTCATCGGTTGGATTCAGATTTCCGAAAGCCTTCAAACCGACTCCCAAAATATCACAAGGTTGTCTCGGTGAATGATTTCCGCCGGACCGGACCGAGATAGTGTCTGGGCAATCTTTTGGCTGGACTTGCCGGCGATGCGCTCCAGTTCGACGGCAGCATAGTTGCTGATTCCCCTGCCGAGCTCCTGATCGTTCTGATTCCGCAGACTGACCACGTCGCCGGGCTGAAACGCTCCATCGACCCGCACAATTCCCACTGCCAGCAGGCTGGCCTTTGCGGCCACCAACGCTCTCACGGCGCCCTCATTGATCGTCACGGTCCCCCTGACGCCGGATGCGAACCCGATCCACCGCTTTCGCCCCGAAAGCCCCGCGCGAGCCGGGATGAAGGTTCCGCAAGCAGCTTCCGGCGCCATCTTCTGGCAAGTCAGCAAGGTCGAGAGAAACGCGGGGTCGAATCCGCTGGCGATCAGCGTATGAACGCCGCTGATGGCGGCGATTCGCGCCGCTTCCAACTTCGAAGCCATGCCGCCGCGGCCAGAGACGGAAGAGCCCTGAAGCCGAATGTCGGCGAGCTGCTCGAATCTTTCGATGGACTTCAACCGCGTGGCGTCGGCGTTCGTTTTCGGATCTGACGTGTAAATCCCGTCCACATCGGTCAGGATAATCAGCAGGTCGGCTCCGAGTTTTCCCGCCACCAGGGCCGAGAGCCGATCGTTGTCGCCGAAGCTCTCCGAGTACACTCCCTCTTTGAGCTCCATGGTGGAGACGGTGTCGTTTTCATTGATGATCGGAATCACCCGTATTTCGAGCAGCTTCTCCAGTGTGCGGCGCAGGCGGAGGTAGCGTTTTCGCTCAGAGAAGTCGGCCGTCGTCAGCAGGATCTGGGCGACTTTGATGCCGTGTCGCTGGAAAATCGTGCGATAGATTTCCATTAGCAACGCCTGCCCCACTGCGGCGCAAGCCTGTTTTTCGACCAGTTCGAGCTCATGCAGCAGGCCGAGTTGCCGCCTCCCCAAACCGACCGCGCCGGAGGAGACGACCAGGACTTCCCGACCCTGCTCCCAGGCTCGAGAAAGCGATTGGGCAATCTCCTCCAGCCGCTGGAAAGCCGGCTCGCTTTTCCGTTCCATAACGACCTGCGTTCCCAGTTT
>DATKAT010000137.1:0-4944 GCA_035514675.1 Acidobacteriota bacterium
TGGACCGACACTCTCCAGCTTAATTGGTTCAATCCATTGACCCGTAGCGCATTGATGCAGGAGTTGGAACGCCTGACCCCATACTGCGACGGTTTTCGTTGCGACATGGCGATGCTGATCCTGAACGAAGTCTTCGCGAAGACGTGGGCAAGCTTCGACGTCGGTCCAGTCCCCAAGGATGAATTCTGGACCAAGGTTTTTCGACTTTTTCCCGACAAGATCTGGATCGCCGAAGCTTACTGGGGAAAGGAAAGGGCCCTGGCGGACTTGCGCTTTTCTTTCGTTTACGACAAGCGTTTCTACGATCTGCTTGCGAATCAAGAGTTCCCGCAGCTCTTCGAGCACGTTTCGACCTGCGATTTTCCGCCGCTCCGCTTTCTGGAGAATCACGACGAACAGCGAGCGCGAAATGTCTTCGGATCCAGCCTATTGCGGGCCTGTTCGATCTTTTGCGAGTCGGTTCCAGGCCTCAAGCTATACCACCATGGACAGTTGACCGGCGAAAAAATTCGGATTCCCGTGCAATTGAAGCGAAAGCAGCGCGAAGCGCCGGACCGAGAGCTGGAATCATTCTACCGAAAGCTGCTGGAGGTCTTCGACCATCCCTGTTTTCGTCGGGGCCGGCGGCGGAGCTGCCCAGTGGAGCGACATTATGACGACTCTTGGAAGTCAATCTTTGCGGTCGAGTTCCGGTATTTGCACTTCTGGAAGCTCGTCGTCGTGAACCTGGACGGCTCTCAGGCTCAAAGCACGGTTCGTCTGGACTTGCCCGACGAGGCGGATTTGCACGTGTGGCTGGATGATCAATGGAACGAAAAGACCTATGTCAGAGATGCTGAGGACCTACGGCAAAACGGACTTCACGTCATCCTGCAAGGGCACGAAGCGCACGTTTTCAGCATTTCGACCGTTGCGCGCTGACTGAACGGCTGGCGGCGCCAATTATTCAGCGACCCTGCTTCCGGCTATCCTCAATCAGGTCGATGATTTCCTGGTAGTCTTGTTCGTCCAGCTTTTCCTGCGACAGATCGATCAACGTCGAAACGACTCTTGTGACCGAGCCGGCAAAGTACGTATTCAGCAAGTGCTGCAGCACGCTGGCCCGCGCTTCGCTGGCCGGAGTCGTAGGGTGATACTCGTAATGATGACTCTGTCGTTCGTGCCGAAGATAGCCCTTCCGCTCCAACACCCCCAGCAGCGTCCTCACTGTCGAGTACGCAGGCGCGTCCGGCATCTCTGCTAATACATCGGACACCGACCCGTGCCCCAGGCGGTAAATGATCGACATGATCTGGCGTTCGCGGCGACTCAGATTTCTCAGATCGGACTCAGACACAAATCTTTCTCCGGTTTGCGATGAACCAAGCAAAGCGACCGTCGGCGACGGCCGCTCCGCGCTTCCAAATAAACACTGCGATTGCTCATCCTTCTTCCGTCTTTCAAAATGAACAAGTGCGAAGAATTTAACACTCCCTGCGCCCCACGTCAAGCTTTTCTGATACGATTCTTCTTGTTAAGATTTTAACAATAAATCGCTTGACTTTGCCGGGAAGGCGCTGTTAAATTATTAACACCTTTCGTTGACGGGCGCCTGGCTGAGCTGCCCTGTGCGAAGAGTGGATTGCTGAGATGAAGAAAACCGCCAAACTGATTCTGATGCTGACGGCGTTCTTAGGAGGCTTATTGGCTTCTGCAGCCGTCGCTTCAGCTCAGAATTTGACGTTCCCTTATCTGGCAAACGGCGATGGCGTTCGATTCGAATTGACATTGACAAACCCTACCCCGGGCGTGGAGAGCGGTCGAGTCGAGTTTTGGAGTGATCAGGGCGCACCGATGAACGTCGCATTTCAAGGCTTCAACGCGGACGGGCCGATTCCGTTTGAGTTGAGCCCCGGAGGGGCGTTAAAGCTGGAGAGTCGCGGAGTCGGCCCTTTGGCAGTCGGGTACGCCGTTGTGTTTTCCGAAAACGCCTCCACCTTGCTGCAGGGAAGCCTAGTGTTGACGATAGCATCAAACGAGGTTTCCATTTCCCCTTCACGGGGCCATACCAGGGCCCATCTGTATGTGGAGGAGAATGCCCGAGCGAATACGGGAATCGCGTTGGCAAATACGGGGGACCAGCCGGTTCGGGTCAAGCTTCGTCTTATGGATGCGAGCGGGCAGTTGGTCACCGAAATGGAAACGGAAATTCCCGCCCGAACCAATCGGGCGGAAATGTTTGGTCAGATCTTCGAAAACGTTTCCGGGGATTTTTCAGGAACGGTTCATGCGACGTCGGACCGGCAATTTCATATGGTCGGCCTTCGCCAGCAGAGAGAAAGTCTGTCGATCTCAGGACTTCCCAACGCCCCCTTCGCCTACCCGGGGACCGGGTCTCAGTTGGTTTTCCTGGCTGACAGCGGAATCCGGATCGACCCTTTGATTCATTCCGAAACGGAACTGGATAAAAGCGTGTTTGAACTGACCGGCCTTTGGCAAAGCCAGCGCCCTCAGATGATTCAGATTCGAAACACTCACCCCGACCGGGCGGTCACTCTGCATTTGCGATTTACAAATGAGAATTGCGAAGAGGTGCTCGGGTTTCTCCTTGTTTTGAAATGCGACCAGGCGATCACATTCGACCCGTTTCGGTTTACCTTGCCCGGCACCGGGGTCGGAGGTCCGCCCATCAGGACGGACCAGCTGTTGTTTGGGGCCGACGGTCTGATGCAAGCGGCGCCCATTTCCGCTCGACAATTCGGAACAGGTCGGTTCCTGTTGACGGTCACAACCGTGGGAGCTCAACTGAACGGGGGCAATGTTGCGGAGCTGCTGTATCCAAACGAGATTTCGACGCCGGGGGTCTGCGGAATGACGACGGTAAATACGGGCGTTGTGCAGGGCGTGTCCAAGGAAAACCTATCTTATTGCAACGCCATTCCGATCAGTTTCGACTATCTCGCCGGAACCTTTCACAGCACGGAGCAGTGCGCTGGTCGACAGCTTGCTGCGGACGCGCGGATTCAGGGGTCCACCGCCTTTCTTCGCACTCTGAACCGCGTCAGTGAGCTTTGCGTGCGGCAGACGATCCCGGCGCTGTGCCCTGCCGCCAAAATCATGGAGGGTTTGCAGCAGGCATCGGATTGCGCAGACGCAGCGAGCGTCTTGACGGTGACGTTTGATGACGAGGAATTAAGTTTGATGCCTTGAGCCCGCCAGGCTTCGCGTCCTACCCCCCTTGGACGCGAGGCGGGGCGCTTATGGCTTCAAAGCGGACGGGCGAGCAGAAGTTCTGCTCGCCCGATCTTTTTTGCGCGCTGCCATTGGAAGGGGCTGCTCAGTCGTATGGGCCGGCTTCTGTCGCTCGAATAGCACATTCAGGCTGCGGGGGAAAGCTCTTTTCGCTTGCAGGAACAATCCAACTTACGACTCCTTACGCTTGCGGGATTCTGGGGGCGGCCGTGAGGCTCGTCTAATCGGGAGGCTTCAGCACCCAGACCATGGCCCGGGCATGACCGGGCTCCAGAAAAAAGAAGTTTCCGGCTACTTCTCCGCGGTCGTTGATAGCAACGATCTCGCTTTCAACGGAGTGATCCACGTGGGTGGCAAGCTGGACGGTGCCGGTGGCCGGACTCCAGACTGCGGGGCTGCGGCTGCCGGCAGCCACAGGGACCGTCGCGCCAGCGATCCAGCCGCCCCGATTCAAGGCCTTTGGCAGGAAGAAGGTCGACGCATCGATTTCTTGAGCTCCCGTCTCCTGACTCCAGACGAAACCAATGCTGTCATGCAGGAGTCCGTCCTCCGAAGGGTTCGAATGCGAGGCGATTCCGAGCGCCTGTCCAGCGTCATTGATTTCAAAGGCGACATTGAAAGGGAAGTCTTCCCGCGTCGGCCAAGGATCGACCATCCCTCCGGCCAGGGTCCATACGAAGGCCCTGGTACCGTTTCCGCCTTCGGCGGCAATCTGACCGACCACCTGCCCGGCCTGATTCAGGGCGTAAGCGCGGCTGGGCAGCCCCGGGTCGCCGATCCTGACGGAGCCTCCCTCCAAGCTCCAGAGGAAGGAAAAGGAGCCGGAGTGGCCCAGCACCCGCCCCTCCTCATTCAGTGCGATCGCCTCCTGCCCTCCGACATTGACGATTCCGGTGTCGCGGGACCAGTAGAATATGCGGATGCGCTCCGGTGCGATCTCGCTGATTCCGATCACCTCTCCGCGGGAATTCAATGCGGTCGCCCGGGTGAAATCTCCGCCCAAAGTGCCGATATCCAGCCAGCCTTCCGATGGAGACCACAGGTAGCTACGAGTCAGTTTCTGTTCGTCGGTCGCGACGATCAGAACTTCGCCGCGATCATTTATTCCGACCGACTCGCTTCGAACCCAGCCCAAGGGAGTTCCGATGTCTTCGACACCGACTTGAATGTCCCAAATCACAGCTTGCAGTGAACCATTCGCCAAGGAACTGGCGCCGGCGATCTGGCCGGCATTATTGATTGACTTGGCCAGGCTGAGCTCGCCGCCGAGGGTCTCCAGTTCAATCTGCTCGACTTGCAGTAGGGGAGAGGATTCGGGTGGGGGCTCGCCGGGCTGGACCGGGGCAGGAGGCGTTCCGTCAGGGGGAAGCGATCGAGGGGCGAAAAGCCCGGAAACGACCGTATTCCGGCGGTTCGAAGGGAAAAATGCGCCTTCTCGGAAGGCCTCCGGTGTGGCGAGCCAACCGACACTCTGAAAGGGGAAAGGTTGCGGCACGGAGATCCAGTTGAGCGGGAGCGGCGGACTGACGTCCGGACCGTTCGAACGTCTTCCTACAGGAGTCATTCGCGGCGCGGATGCGAGCTTCGCACTGGAATCCCCGATCCTAGAAGTCTCCTTCAATCCGGCGCTGTGCACTCGAGGCGCTTCGATATCGAGAAGGCTCGTGCGCTCGACTCCAGGCAAGCCCTCTCTTAGTCCGGCGTCCAGGCTGT